>NZ_BAAAEP010000036.1:0-48497 GCF_039523075.1 Caenispirillum bisanense | reverse complement strand
CCCCCGGTGCGGCCGGCGGCGGCGGCGGGGCGTCGCGCGGCATGAGGGCGGCCAGCACCTCGTTGCGGGCGCCCAGCGCCTCCACCTGGCCGTTGCGCAGCACCAGGATGCGGTCGACGGCCGACAGGATGCTGGTGCGGTGGGTGATGATGACGGCGGTGCGGCCGTCCTTGCGCACGCCCTGCAGGGCCTTCACCAGCGCCACCTCGCCCTCGGCATCCAGGTTGGAGTTGGGCTCGTCCAGCACCAGCAGCGCCGGGCGGCCGTAAAGGGCGCGGGCCAGTGCCAGCCGCTGCCGCTGGCCGCCGGACAGGGCATGGCCGTCGCGGCCGACGATGGTGTCGTAGCCCTGCGGCAGGGCCTGGATCATGGCATGGACGCCGGCGGCGGCGGCCGCTTCCAGCACCGCCCCGGCCTCCACCGGGCCGCCGCGGGCGATGACCTCCGCCACCGTGCCGTCCATCAGCTCCACGTCCTGCGGCAGGTAGCCGATGGAGCGGCCGAGCACCTCCGGCTGCCACGCTGACAGCTCGTGGCCGTCCAGCCGCACCGATCCCTGCACCGCCGGCCACACCCCGACCAGGGCGCGGGCGAGGCTCGACTTGCCGGCGGCAGAGGGGCCGACGACGCCCAGCAGTTCGCTGGCGGGGATGCTGAGGCCGACGCTGCGCAAGGCGGCGGCGCTGCCGCCCGGCGGCACCACCGTCAGGCCGCTGACCACCACATCGCCGCGCGGGGCGGGCAGGGGCATGCGTGGCCGTTCCGCCGGCACCAGCCGCAGCAGCTCGTCCATGCGGTCCCAGGCGGCGCGGGCGGCGACCAGGCCGCGCCAGTTGCCCACCAGGGCATCCACCGGCGCCAGGGCGCGGCCCATGATGATGGAGGCGGCGATCATCATGCCGGGGCTGATCTCGCCTTCCAGGGCCAGCCAGCCGCCGGTGCCGAGCGCCACCACCTGCTGCATCATGCGCAGCGACTTGGACGCCGCCGTGGTCACGGCGGCGCGGTCGAGGCCCTGGCCCTGCCAGCCGACGGCGGCATCGTCGGCGCGGCCGCAGCGGCCGCGCACGGCGCCCTGCATGCCCATGGCGCCCACCACTTCGGCGGCGCGGGCGGTGTCGCTCGCCTGGGCGGCGGCCAGGATGGTGCTGCGGGTGCCGGCGGCCTGCGGGCGGCGGGTGGCATAGGCGTTCACCACCGCCATCAGCACGCTCAGCCCGGCGGCGATGACGGCGGCCACCCCGAGCCACGGATGGATGAGGAAGCACACCAGGATGAACAGCGGCGCCCACGGCAGGTCGCACAGCACCGCCAGCGCCTGCCCGGCCACCGTCTCGCGCACCGTGTCGAGGTCGCGCAGGGCCTGGCCGTGGTTGCCGTCCGGGCGCTGCAGGCGGGCCCGCAGCACGGCATCGAACAGCCGCGGCGCCAGGTCGGCATCCAGACGGGCGGCGGCGCGTACCAGGATGCGGCTGCGCAGGGCATCGACCACCGCCATCACCGCCAGCGCCGCCACGGCGACGGCGGTGATGAGCACCAGCGTCGGCAGGCTGCGGCTGGACAGCACGCGGTCGTAGACCTGCAGCATGTAGAGCGGGCCGACGAACATCAGCAGGCCGATGACGAAGCTGAACGCCAGCACCGCCGCCAGGGCGGTCAGCATCCGCCGTCCGGCCGCCGCCGTTTCCGGCGCCGCCGTGGCGGCGGTCGCGCCCCGCCTTGCTGCTGCAGTCACCCCTGATCCTCCGCTGCCTGTGCGGCGGCGGATGTCGCCCCATGCGAACCGCCGCCACCCCACCAGCAAGCCAGAGGACACGGCGGCGGATCAATTCGGCACGGCGGCTTAGCCCCTATGCGGCCCGGCCGCCGGCCCGAAGGCGGTCGCCCTGGCCGAACGATCCGGGCGGCGAGGCGGCTTTCCCGCGCGCGGCGGCGGGTGTAGGGTGAGCGCCATGGATTTCATGCTCTACGCCATCAAGTTCGGCATCCTGTTCGCCGTCGCCTCGGCCGCCATCTGGGGGCTGTCGGGCTTCCGCGCCGGCCGCACCGACGAAAGGACCAACCACCTGCGCGGCTGGTTCCTGGTCGGCATCATGACCGTCGCCGCCATCGCGGTGGCCTTCCTCGGCCATTTCTGACGGGTGGGTCAGCGGGCCGGCAGGGTTTCCGCCGGCAGGGCGGCGTGCAGGACGCGGTCGGCGGGGAACAGGGCGGTGATGGCGGTGCCGACGCCGGGGGCGCTTTCCGCCTCCAGGTCGCCGCCGTGCTGCACCACCAGCGCCTTGGTCAGCGGCAGGCCGAGGCCGGTGCCCTCGTAGCGGCGGGCGAGGCGGCTGTCCACCTGCCCGAACGGCTCCATGGCCTTGTCGAGGTCTTCGGCGGTCATGCCGATGCCGGTGTCGGCCACCCGCAGGGCAAGGCGTCCGTCGGGCCGCAGTTCGGCCGACACTTCCACCCGGCCACCGATGTCGGTGAACTTGATGGCGTTGGACATCAGGTTGAGCAGGATCTGCTTGATGCGCCGTTCGTCGCCGCGCAGCAGCGGCAGCGCCTCCGGCACCTCCACCTGCAGGGCGACGCGCGCCCCCTCGGCCCGCTTGCGCACCATGCGGACGCTCTGGTCGATGGCGGCGGCGATGTCCACCGGCTCCTCGTCCAGGTCGATGCGCCCCGCCTCCGCCTTCGACATGTCGAGGATGTCGTTGATCAGGTTCAGCAGGTGGGTGCCGCTGTCGAAGATGTCCTTGATGTATTCCTTGTAGGTCGGGTTGGCGATGGGCCCGAACAGCTCGCTGGAGATGGCCTCCGAGAAGCCGATGATGGCATTGAGCGGCGTGCGCAGCTCGTGGCTGACGTTGGCGAGGAAGGCCGCCTTGGCGCGGTTGCCGCGTTCCGCCGCCTCCTTGGCCTCGCGCAGGATGATCTCGTTGCGCTTGCGGCTGGTGATGTCGATGTAGGTGGTCAGCGCCCCGCCGTCGGGCATGGCGGCGCGGCGCACCTCCAGCACGGTGCCGTCGGGCATGGTCCATTCCGCCCGGTCGCGCGACAGCAGGCGCAGCGCCTCCACCTTCTCGGCCACACAGCCGTCGATGTCGCAGGCGCCGAAGGTGCCGGTTTCGGCCAGGTGGCGGATGATGTCGGCATAGGCGGCGCCGGGGCGGGCGAGGTCCAGCGGCAGCCCGAGCATGCGGCGGAACAGGCGGTTGTGGTCGACCAGCCGGGTCTCGGCGTCGAACACGGCGATGCCCTGCGGCATGTTGTCGAGGATGGTGCCGAGGCGGGCGCCCTGCTGCGCCACCTCCTGCTCGCGGCGCTTCAGCACGGTGGCGTCGGTATAGACGCTGGCGACATAGCCGTCCGGCGTGCGGTGTTCCGATACCAGCAGCCAGCGGCCGTCGCGCAGCATCATCTCCATGCCGCTGGAGCCGCGGCCGTGGTTCTCCCGCCGGGCGGCGATCCAGGTGTCGCGGTCGCTGGGGGCGAGCGGCACGTTGCCCGATTCCAGCTGGAGGGCCAGCAGCTCGTCGAAGCTCATGCCCGGCCGCACCTTGGCGGCGGCGGGGCCGAACAGGATGCGGTAGTTCTCGTTGAACAGCACCAGCCGGTCGTCCGGCCCCCACAGGGCGAAGCCGTCGGAGATGCAGTTGATGGCGTCCATCAGCTGGTGCTGCGCCCACTGGGCGGCGGCGCGGGCATCCACCTCGGCGCTGACGTCGGTGGCGGTGCCGCGGAAGCCGAGGAAGCGGCCGAGCTTGTCCGACACCGGCCGGCCGCTGATGCGCAGGTGCTTGACGCGGCCGTCGGGCAGGGTCTGGGCGAGGTCGAGGTCGCGGAACGGCTGACGGTCGTGCAGGCGCTCCAGCCGGCGGCGGGTGGCGGCGGCGTCGGGGGCGGCGTCGGCGAGGTCGAGCAAGGTGCGGCCGAGGAAGTGGGTCACCTCCACCCCCATCACCGACCGCACGCGCGGGCTGACGAAGGTGAAGCGCAGGTCGCCGTCGGTCTCCCAGAACCAGTCGGAGGCGGCCTCGGCCAGATCCTTGAAGCGTTCCTGGCTGTCCTGCAGGGCCTGTTCGGCGCGCTTGCTTTCGGTGATGTCGGAGCGGACGGAGACGCGGCCGCCCTCGCTGGTGACGTATTCCCGCAGCATGACCACCGACCCGTCGGCCAGCCGCTGTTCCATCTGGCCGCCGGCGGCGGCATGGGCGCGCAGGCGTTCGGCGATCCAGGCGTCGCGGCGGCCCAGGCTGTCGCTGATCATGCCGCTGTCGGCGGAGCGTTCCACCAGCTCCTGGAAGGTCATGCCGGGCACCACGGTGATGCCGAAGCGGGCCATGGTCTCGCGGTAGCGGCGGTTGGACAGCACCAGCCGGTCGGAGGCGTCGAACAGGCTGAAGGCGTCGTTGATGCTTTCCACGGCGTCGAGGAACTGCGCCTGGGTGCGGTTGGCGCGGGCGGTTTCCGCCTCCGCCAGGGTCTGCAGCCGGCGCAGCACAACCACCAGCAGGGCCACCGCCAGCAGGATCGACAGCACCTGGTGGGAGACATAGAGCCACGGCAGCAGGCTTTCCCAGTCCTGCAGCACCGGCGCCGCCAGCCCGTGCATGCCGCTGACGATGAACAGGATGCCGGCCACCCGATGGGCGACCTCGCGCCGGCCGTCGCGGGCGAGCAGGAAGGCGACGCCGGCCACCACCTGCGGCACCCCCAGCAGGCCGAACAGCACCGGCTCGCTCAGCGGTTCCTCGCCGTGCAGGCCGACCGAGGCGGCCGGCCACAGCAGGGCCGCCACCACGCCGGCGACCACCGCCCGGCGGTCGATGGTGCCGCCGAGGAAGCGCCACACGCCGGCGACGATCAGCAGGCCGCTGCCGGCCTGCAACGCCTCCGCCATCCACACCAGCAGGGCATCGCCCGCCACCGGCGCCAGCAGCAGCGAGCCGAAGGCGGCCGTCTGCGCCGAGAAGGCCGCCGCCCACCACGTCAGCGCCCGCGGCGCCTGCGGCAGCGCCTGGGCCAGCAGCATGGCGAAGGCAAGCACCGCCGAGCCGAGGACCGCGCCCAGAGTCGCCGTATCGAGGGGGATGCTCATGCTCATGGGGCGGCGGTCCTGGGGTGCGGACCGGAGGCGGGCCAGGGGGCGCCGCCTCCGCAGGGTGAAGGGAGCGTGGTCTTATTCGTCGTAGGTGATGAGGGCGTCGAACGGCACGTCCAGCCGCTGCCGCCCGTTCAGGAACGACAGCTCGATGATGGCGGCGACGCCGACCACCTCCGCCCCCGCCTGACGGAACAGGTTCACCGCCGCCTGGGCGGTGCCGCCGGTGGCCAGCAGGTCGTCGAGCACCACCACCCGCTGACCGGGCTGCACCGCATCGGCCTGGATCTCCACCGTGTCGGTGCCGTATTCGAGCGAGTACTCATGGCGCATGACCGCGCCCGGCAGCTTGCGCGGCTTGCGCACCATGACGAAGCCGAGGCCGAGCTTCAGCGCCAGCGGCGCCGCCACCAGGAAGCCGCGCGATTCGACGCCCGCCAGCACGTCGGGTTGCCAGGCCGAAACCTTCTTCGCCAGCCGCCCCATGCTGACCTGCCAGGCATCGGGGTGCGCCAGCAGCGTGGAGATGTCGTAAAAGTTGATCCCGGGCTTCGGGAAATCAGGGATCTGGCGAATGTGGTCGCGGATGTCCATCGCGGCGCGGGCCTCTCCTGCAGCGAGTGATTCATTTGGCTGACCGCATCCTACTCCGAACCGTCATGGGGTCAAACACTCGTCGCAGCCGGTCGGCAGCGGTGAAAATGATGCGCTTAAGCCGGTTGCTGAATCAAATGTTGCGGTGCCGTGCTCATGGGCCTAACGTCTTTTCCAGCGGAGGAAAAACAAGGTCACGCAATCATGGCCATCGCCGAGGAAGCGGCCGTCGCAGACAGCCTGCAGGATGTCGACGTCGCGCGGGTGCAGGAACGAATCCAGAGCCTGTACGAAGAACTGAGCCCCCAGCTCAAGCAAGCCGGCCGTTACGTGCTGGCCCACCCGGAGGAAGTGGCGCTCACCTCCATGCGGCGGCTGGCGCAGCACGCCGGGGTGAAGCCCTCGACCATGGTGCGGCTGGCCCGCGCCCTCGGCTTCGATGGTTTCGAGACCATGCGCGAGCCCTATCGCTGCTGGCTGCGCGGCGGCGAGGGCGCCTATGTCGCCCGTGCCCGCAACCTGCAGGCCCGCGGCGAGGCCGGCACCCTCGGCCTGGTGCGCGAGATGCTGGAGGTGGATGCCGCCGCACTCACCCAGATGGCCCAGGACGACGACCGGGTGGCGACGCTCGCCGCCTGCCGCGAGACGCTGGTGAACGCCCGCTGCGTCTACGTCCTCGGCCTGCGCAGCATGTTCTCGCTGGCCCACTACTTCCACTATGCCTACGGCATGGCGCACAGCAACGCGGTGCTGGTGCATGGCACCGCCGGCACGGTGTTCGACGGCCTGCGCGGCATCGGGCCGCAGGACGTGCTGCTGTGCTTCAGCTTCCGCCCCTATGCCCGCGACACGGTGCTGGCGGCGGAGGTGGCGGCCGATGCCGGCGCCACCCTGATCGCCGTCACCGACAGCGTGGTGTCGCCCATCGCCCTGCGGGCCCGCCATGTGCTGGCGGTGGAAACGGCGAGCCCGAGCTTCTTCTCCTCCATCGTGCCGGCCATGTCGGTGGTGCAGGTGCTGGTGGCGGCGGTGGTCGCCCATGGCGGCGAGGAAGCCCTGGATGCCATCAGCAGCGCCGAGGAACAGCTCGCGCGCTTCAACGCCTACTGGCAGGAACCCCGACGCCGACGGAAGACGCCATGACCCACGTGTTTCATCGCCACCTTGCCGCCGACTATCCGGTCGCCGTGCAGGGGGAGGGCTGCTACATCATCGACGCCGAGGGCCGGCGATATCTGGATGCCAGCGGCGGCGCCGCGGTGTCGTGCCTCGGCCATTCCGACCGCACGGTGATCGACGCCGTGGTGGCGCAGGTCAACCGGCTGCCGTTCGCCCACACCGGCTTCTTCACCAATCAGCCGCTGGAGGATCTGGCGGCGGTGCTGGCGCAGGCGGCGCCCGGCCCGCTCGATCACGTCTACTTCGTCTCCGGCGGGTCGGAGGCGGTGGAGGCGGCGCTGAAGATGGCGCGCCAGTATTTCCTGGAGATCGGCCAGCCGTCGCGGTCGCGCCTCATCGCCCGCCGGCAGAGCTACCACGGCAATACCCTCGGCGCCCTCGCGGCCGGCGGCAACCAGTGGCGGCGAGCCCAGTTCGAGCCCATGCTGATCGAGGTCAGCCACGTCTCGCCCTGCTACGAGTACCGCGACCGCCGCGACGGCGAGACGCCGGAACAGTACGGCGAGCGGCTGGCCCACGAGCTGGAGGCGGAAATCCTGCGCCTCGGCCCCGAGACGGTGGCCGCCTTCATGGCCGAGCCGGTGGTGGGCGCCACCGCCGGGGCGCTGCCGCCGGTGCCCGGCTACTTCCGCCGCATCCGCGAGGTCTGCGACAAGTACGGCGTGCTGCTGATCCTGGACGAGGTGATGTGCGGCATGGGCCGCACCGGCACCCTGTTCGCCTACGAGCAGGAAGGCATCGTTCCCGACGTGGTGACCATCGCCAAGGGTCTGGGGGCCGGCTATCAGCCCATCGGCGCCGTCATGGTGCACGACCGGCTGTACGAGGCCTTCCGCAGCGGCAGCGGTTTCTTCCAGCACGGCCACACCTACATGGGCCACCCGACCGCCTGCGCCGCCGCCCTGGCGGTGCAGCGGCGGCTGGCCGAGCCCGGCCTGCTGCAGCAGGTGCGCGATACCGGCGCCGCCCTGCGCGCCGCCCTCCTCGACCGCTTCGGCGATCATCCCCACGTCGGCGACATCCGCGGCCGCGGCCTGTTCCTGGCGCTGGAGTTCGTCGCCGACCGGGCGAGCAAGCAGCCTTTCGACCCCGCCCGCCGCCTGCACGCGCGGCTGAAGGCGGCGGCGCTGCAGCGCGGCCTGATGATCTACCCCATGGGCGGCACCATCGACGGCCGCAGCGGCGACCACGCCCTGCTGGCGCCGCCCTTCATCCTCACCCCGGCCCAGGCGGCGGAACTGGTGGACAAGCTTGCCGCCGCCGTCGACGCGGTGTTTGCGGAGATCGCCCCATCATGACCAGCCCCGAACCCGATCCGCTGGTGATCTGCGTCGCCCCCAACGGCGCCCGCAAGGTGAAGGCCGACCATCCGGCGGTGCCGCTCACCGCCGCCGAAATGGCGGAAGGCGCCGCCCGCTGGCGCGATGCCGGCGCCTGCATGCTGCACCTGCATGTGCGCGACGCCCACGGCGGCCATATCCTGGATGCCGACCTCTACTGCGAGGCCATGGCGGCGGTGCGGTCGACAGTCGGCGACGACCTTATCCTGCAGATCACCACCGAGGCGGTCGGCCGCTACACGGCGCCGGAGCAGATGGCGGTGGTGCGGGCGGTGCGGCCGGAGGCGGTGTCGCTGGCGGTGCGCGAACTCATCCCCGACGCCGACCACGAAAGCGCCGCCGCCGCCTTCCTGGAGGAGCTGTATGCGGCGGAATGCTTCGTGCAGTACATCCTCTATTCCGGCGAGGACGTGGATCGCCTGCGCGATCTGTGTCGCCGCGGCATCGTACCCGGCAACCGGATGAACGTGCTGTTCGTTCTTGGTCGCTACACACGCAACCAGGAATCAGACCCACGCGATGTTCTCCCCTTCGTTGAACGCTGGGATACCGCCCGCGACGGCCTGTGGAGCGTCTGCGCCTTCGGCCGGCGCGAGGCCGCCTGCGTGCTCACCGCCGCCGGCTTCGGCGGCCATGCCCGCGTCGGGTTCGAGAACAACCTGCACCGCGCCGACGGATCGCTGGCTGCCGACAACGCCGATCTGGTCGCGCAGGTGGCCCAGGGCGGCCGGCTGTTCGGCCGCCGCCCGGCCAAGGCGGATCAGGCCCGCGCCCTGTTCAGCGAATGCCGATGACGCTGATCGAAAGGGAATAATACCTCTTCCTGGTCGGATATTTGATTGGACCGTTCGGCGCAAGGCGCTAGGATGGTGGAACAATCGGTGCGGAGTGGTCGCTGATGGCCGCTCCGCCGCCGGGCCTGCCCCGGTGCTTGCGGCCGCATCCCGCGCGGCCGCCGCGAGCCGCTGCCGTCGCTGCGCGCGCTTGCTCCTGCCCGCCGGTGGTGCCGCCGCCGGCCGGCCCGATCAACAGTCTCAGGGAGCTTGGATATGAAGACGTTTGGCGCCCTTACCATCGTCGCCGCGGTGGCGGCCGGCATCGCCGCCCTGTCGGGGGCGACCCCGGCTGCGGCCCAGAACCAGCAGTTCATCACCATCGGCACCGGCGGCGTGACCGGCGTCTACTATCCCACCGGCGGCGCCATCTGCCGCCTGATGAACATGGGCCGGCAGGATCACGGCATCCGCTGCTCGGTCGAATCCACCGGCGGGTCGGTCTACAACATCAACGCCATCAAGCAGGGCGAGCTGGACTTCGGCGTCGTGCAGTCCGACGTCCAGGGCCGCGCCTATGACGGCGAGGGCGACTTCTCCGAGCCGTTCCAGGATCTGCGCTCGGTGTTCTCGCTGCATGGCGAGCCGCTGCACATCGTCGCCCGCGCCGACTCCGGCGTCGCCAGGTTCGAAGACCTGAAGGGCAAGCGCTTCAACGTCGGCAATCCGGGCTCCGGCCAGCGGGCGACGGTGGAACTGGTCATGGCCGAACTCGGCTGGAGCATGAACGACCTGTCGCTGGCCGCCGAACTGCGCCCGGCCGAGCAGGCCCAGGCCCTGTGCGACAACCGCGTCGATGCCATCGCCTACACGGCCGGCGTGCCTAACGGATCGGTGAAGGAAGCCACCACCGCCTGCGCCGCCCGTCTGGTGCCCATGCAGGGCGACTGGGCCGATGCCTTCATCGAGAAGTTCCCGTCCTATGCCTTCACCACCATTCCCGGCGGCACCTACCAGGGCACCGACGAGGACGTGGTGACCCTCGGCCCCAAGGCGACCATCGTCACCTCCACCCGCGCCCCCGACGACGTGGTCTATGCCATGGTCAAGGCGGTGTTCGAGAACCTGGACGACTTCAAGAAGCTGCATCCGGCCTTCGGCGAGCTGGAGAAGGAAGCCATGGTCAGCGACGGCCTGGCGGCGCCGCTGCACCCGGGCGCCGAGCGCTACTTCCGCGAAGCCGGCCTGCTGAACTGAGCCGGCAAGGGATCGGCGGGGCCGGCAACGGTCCCGCCGCCGCCGTTTCCGACGCCATCCTCCGCTGCCCGGACAGCCGGCGTGCCCGCCCGCTGTCCCGACGACGGGGACACATTTCACCCGCCACCGACCGGGGAACCGCCCATGGCCGATCGCCGCGACGACGACACTCCCGCCCACAAGCCGGCCGGCGCGCCGCCGCGTGAAGCCGACATGGCCGCGCCGGCCGGCAATCCGCCGCCCACCCCGACGCCCGAGGACGAGACCTACCAGGACTTCGTGGCCGAGGTGGAGACCGGCTCGCGCAATCCGCCCGGCTGGGCCGGCGGGCTGCTGGTGGGGGTGGCGCTGGCGTGGTCGCTGTTCCAGCTGTGGTATGCCTCGCCGCTGCCCTTCGTGATGGGGCTGGTGCTGAACACCACCGAGGCCCGCGCCATCCACCTGGCCTTCGCCATCTTCCTGGCCTTCACCGCCTATCCCGCCCTCAAGGGCAGCCCGCGCAACCGGGTGCCGGTGGCCGACTGGATCATGGCGGCGGTGGGGGCGGCCTGTTCCGCCTATCTGTGGATCTATGCGGTGGAACTGTCGCGACGGCCCGGCCTGCCGACCACCACCGACCTGGTGGTGTCGGTGATCGGCATGGTGCTGCTGCTGGAGGCCACCCGCCGCGCCCTTGGCCCGCCGCTGATGGTGGTGGCGGCGGTGTTCCTCATCTACACCTTCGGCGGCCCCTACATGCCCGACGTGATCGCCCACCAGGGCGCATCGCTCAACAAGGCGGCGTCGCATTTCTGGCTGACGACGGAAGGCGTGTTCGGCGTCGCCCTCGGCGTCTCCACCAGCATGGTGTTCCTGTTCGTGCTGTTCGGCTCGCTGCTGGAGCGGGCAGGGGCGGGCAACTGGTTCATCCGCGTCGCCTTCGCCATGCTCGGCCACTTCAAGGGCGGGCCGGCCAAGGCGGCGGTGGTGTCGTCGGCCATGACGGGCCTCATTTCCGGCTCATCCATCGCCAACGTGGTCACCACCGGCACCTTCACCATCCCGCTGATGAAGCGCGTCGGCTTCCCGCCCGAGAAGGCCGGCGCCGTCGAGGTGGCGTCGTCCACCAACGGCCAGCTGACCCCGCCCATCATGGGCGCCGCCGCCTTCCTGATGGTGGAGTACGTGGGCATCAGCTACATCGAGGTGATGAAGCACGCCATCCTGCCGGCGCTCATCTCCTACATCGCGCTGGTCTACATCGTGCATCTGGAGGCGGAAAAGGCCGGCCTGAAGGGCCTGCCGCGGCCGCACCGGGCGCCGTGGCAGCGGGCGCTGCTGTCGGCGGTGCTGACCTTCTTCGGCCTCGTCATCCTGTCGGCGCTGGTCTACTACGGCCTCGGCTGGATGCGCGGCGCCTTCGGCGATGCCACCATCTGGGTGGCCGGGGTGCTGCTGGTGGCCTCCTACGTCGGGCTGCTGTGGGTCTCCACCACCGTGCCGGAGCTGAGCGACAGCCCCGACATCACCGAATGCCCGCCGGTCGGGCCGACGGTGCGGGCCGGGCTCTATTACCTGCTGCCGGTGGTGGTGCTGGTGTGGTGCCTGATGGTGGAGCGCATGTCGCCGGGCCTGGCCGCCTTCTGGGCCGCCTGCTTCATGGTCTTCATCGCCCTCACCCAGCGGCCGATCAAGGCCATGCTGCGGCGGGCCGGCGACGTCGGGGCGGAACTGCGCACCGGCGCGCGGGAACTGTTCGACGGTCTGGTCATGGGCGCCCGCAACATGATCGGCATCGGCGTCGCCACCGCCGCTGCCGGCATCGTCGTCGGCACCGTCACCCTGACCGGCATCGGCCTCGTCATGACCGAGTTCGTGGAGTTCATCTCCGGCGGCAACCTCATGCTGATGCTGCTGTTCACCGCCCTCATCAGCCTGCTGCTGGGCATGGGCCTGCCGACCACGGCGAACTACATCGTCGTTTCCACCCTGATGGCGCCGGTGATCGTGACGCTCGGCGCCGAGGCCGGGTTGGTGGTGCCGCTGATCGCCGTCCATATGTTCGTGTTCTACTTCGGCATCCTGGCCGACGACACGCCGCCGGTGGGGCTGGCCGCCTTCGCCGCCGCCGCCATCGCCAAGTCGGACCCGATCAAGACCGGTATCCAGGGCTTCACCTACGACATCCGCACCGCCATCCTGCCGTTCCTGTTCATCTTCAACACCGACCTGCTGCTCATCAACGTCAACACCTTCCAGCATGCCGCCATGGTGTTCATCATCGGCGTCATCGCCATGTTCTGCTTCGCCGCCGCGACGCAAGGGTGGTTCTTCACCCGCAACCGGCTGTGGGAGACGGCGGTGCTGCTGCTGGTGGCCTTCACCCTGTTCCGCCCCGGCTACTGGATGGACAAGATCTATCCGCCGACCGAGTGGGTGGGGCCGGAGCGCATGGCCCAGGTGGTGGAGCAGCAGCGGCCCGGCGGCAGCTTGCCGTTCCGCGTCGCCGGCACCACCATCGAGGGCCGCGAGGTGGAGCGCACGGTGGTGCTGCCGCTCGGCGCCGCCGGCAGCTTCGAAGAGCGTCTGTCCAACGCCGGCATCACCGCGGTGCGCGAGGAAGAGGGGCGCCTTTACGTCGACCTGCTGGCCTTCGGCGGTCCGGCGGAGCAGGCGGGCGTCGACTTCGACTTCGAGATCCAGGGCGTGCAGCTGCGCGCCGAGGTGCCGCCCAAGGAACTCATGTACATCCCGGCGCTGATCGTGCTGGCGGGGCTGGTGACGCTGCAGTTGCGTCGCCGCCGCGCCGATGCCGCCCGCACCGCCGGGGCCGCCGCCTGACCCCATCGCCGCCGCCGTCCGCGCGCAAGAGGAGAGACCGCGCCATGTACCGCAACATCCTGGTCGCCATCGACCTCGACGACCCCAGCGACCTGCGCACCACCCTGAAGACGGCGGCGGAGCTGAACGGCTTTTCCGGCGGCACCCTGCACGTCATGACCGTGCTGCCGAGCTTCGGCATGAGCATGGTGGGGCAGTTCTTCCCCAAGGGCTACGAGAAGGAGATGGGCGCCAAGCTGATGGAGCGCCTGCGCACCGAGATCCGCCCCCATCTGCCCGACGGCATGAAGGTCCAGCACATCGTCGGCGAGGGCAACGTCTACGAGACGGTGCTGCGCATGTCGGAAAAGGTCCATGCCGACCTCATCGTCATCGGCGCCCACCGGCCGGAGCTGAAGGACTACCTGCTCGGTCCCAACGCCGCGCGGGTGGTGCGTCACGCCGAGGTGAGCGTGCTGGTGGTGCGTGAGTGACGGTGCTTGCCGGTGATCGCGCCGACCAGTGACGGCCGTCATTGCCGCAGGCCACATACCCGTATACAAAGAGTGTTCAGGGACCGTCAGGGTGCGCCGTCGGGGCGTCCGGGCGGCTGCGAATGCCATCACGTACAGGGACGGCAAACCCGGTCATGTCTGAACAGAAGCTCACGCCAGAAGACGTCAACCGCCTCCTGTCCGATCCCTCGGCGGAGGCCCGCTCGGAGACCGCCCGCAAGCTCGCGCGCCAGTTCGGCGACCTGGAGCTGACGGAGGCCGAGCGCCAGCTGGCGGTGGACATCTTCCGCCTGATGGTGCGCGACGCCGAGGTGCGCGTCCGGCAGGCGCTGGCGGTGAACCTGAAGGAAAACCCCCTGGTCCCGCACGACGTGGCGCTCAGCCTCGCCCGCGACGTGACCCAGGTGGCGCTGCCGATGCTGGAATTCTCCACCGTCCTCACCACCGAGGATCTGGTCGAGATCGTCCGCAGCCAGGACCGCGAGAAGCAGAAGGCCGTCGCCCGCCGCGACGAAGTCGACGCCAAGGTGGCCGAAGAACTGGTCTACCGCGGCGATGCCGAGGTGGCCGCCACCCTGGCCGGCAACGATGGCGCCCAGCTGTCGGAATCGGCGCTGCTGCGCATGGTCGACCGCTTCGGCGACCACGAGGCGGTGCAGAACCCGCTCGCCCATCGCGCCGTGCTGCCGGTGACGGTGGCGGAAAAGCTGGTCACGCGGGTGTCGGAAACCCTGCGCCAGCACATCCTCGCCAACCATGAACTGCCGCCCGACATGGCCGCCGACCTGGTGATGCGCAGCCGCGAGCGGGCCACCATCGGCCTGTCGAGCGAAAGCAGCGAGGACGAGGTGGAACGCCTGGTCATGCAGATGCAGGACCACGGCCGCCTGACGCCGTCCATCATCCTGCGCGCTGTGTGCATGGGCGACGTGAAGTTCTGCGAATACGCCCTGGCGGTGCGGGCCGGCATTCCCATCATCAATGCCCGCCAGCTGATCCACGATTCCGGTCCCTTCGGCCTGAAGGGCATCTTCGAGAAGGCGGGCCTGCCCAAGACCTTCTACCCGGCCATCCGCGCCGCCGTCGATGTCGCCCGCGAGACCCAGTACGACGGCGAGGAAAACGACCGCGAGCGTTATTCCCGCCGCATGATCGAGCGCGTGCTGACCCAGTACGGCGACCTCGGCGTCGATTTCGAAAGCGCCGACCTGGAATACCTGCTGGCCAAGATGAACACCCTGCCGCCGACCCTGCACGTCGGCGCCTGACCGGCCTGGCGGGCGGACACGAAAAAGGGCGGACCGGCGCAGGCCGGTCCGCCCTTTCTCTTGTGCGGGGCAGGGGGGTCAGGCGGTGCCCGCCAGCACCTCTTCCGCCCGGTGGCAGGACACGCCGCGCCCGGCCACCTCGCGCACCGCCGGCACCTCGCTGCGGCAGCGGTCGATGACGTAGGGGCAGCGGGTGTGGAAGCGGCAGCCCGACGGCGGGTTCAGCGGCGACGGCAGCTCGCCCTTCAGCACCACCTTCTGCGCCCGCTCGTGGGCGTTGATCTTCGGCGTCGAGGCCATGAGGGCGCGGGTGTAGGGATGCGCCGGGGTGTCGAAGATGACGTGCTTCGGCCCGTGCTCCATCACCATGCCCAGGTACATCACCATGACGTCGTCGGCGATGTGGTGCACCACCGACAGGTCGTGGGAGATGAACAGGTAGGCGACGCCGAACTCTTCCTGCAGGTCCATGAGCAGGTTGAGCACCTGCGCCTGCACCGACACGTCCAGCGCCGACACCGGCTCGTCCGCCACCACCACCCGCGGGTTGAGCATCAGCACCCGCGCGATGGCGATGCGCTGGCGCTGGCCGCCGGAGAACATGTGCGGATAGCGGGCGGCGAACTCGGGCCGCAGGCCGACCACGCGCATCATCTCGCGCGCCCGGTCGCGGCGTTCCTCCTGGCTCATCTTGGTGTTGATGACCAGGGGTTCCTCCAGGATCGACAGCACCTTCTTGCGCGGGTTGAGGCTGCCGTAGGGGTCCTGGAAGACGATCTGCACCTTGGTGCGGGCCGTCTTCAGGTCGTCGCCGGAGGCGCCGGCAAGGTTGCGGCCGTCGAGCAGGAACTCGCCGGCGGTCGGCTGCTCGATCAGCGTCACCTGGCGGGCGAGGGTGGACTTGCCGCAGCCGGACTCGCCCACCACCGCCAGGGTGCGGCCGGCGTGCAGGCGGAACGACACGCCATCCAGGGCGCGCACGGTGGCGTCGTCCTTGAACAGCCCGCGCGACACCTTGTAGTGCTTGGTGAGGTTGCGGGCCTCCAGCAGCGGCGAGCCGTCGCTCGCCGGCTTGATCGGCTTCAGCGGGGTCACGACGGCATCAGTCATAGGTCGGGTTCCCCTGATCGTCGAGCGGGTAGTGGCAGCGGTAGCGGACGGGCGCCTCGCCCATCAGCGCCGGCTGGTCCTCGCGGCAGTGCTTGCGGGCGTAGGGGCAGCGCGGGCTGAGCAGGCAGCCGTGCGGCCGGTCGTAGGCACCGGGCACGACGCCCGGCAGGCTGTTGAGCCGGTTCTTGCCCACCGACCGCTCCGGCAGCGCCGCCAGCAGCGACTGGGTGTAGGGGTGGCGCGGGTGCTGGAAGATTTCCGGCACCGTGCCCGTCTCCACCACCTGGCCGGCATACATCACCACCACCCGGTGGGCCGCTTCCGCCACCACCGCCAGATCGTGGGTGATGAGGATCATGCCCATGCCGCGCTTTTTCTGCAGGTCCAGCAGCAGGTCCATGATCTGCGCCTGGATGGTGACGTCGAGCGCGGTGGTCGGCTCGTCGGCGATCAGCAGGCGCGGATTGCAGGCCAGCGCCATGGCGATCATCACGCGCTGGCTCATGCCGCCCGACATCTGGTGCGGGAAGGCCGACAGGCGGCGCTCCGCATCGGGAATGCCGACCAGCCGCAGCAGTTCCACGGCGCGGGCATGGCGCTCGGCGCGGCTGCCGCCCTCGTGGATCTTCAGCGCTTCCTTGATCTGCCAGCCGACGGTGAAGCAGGGATTCAGGCTGGTCATCGGTTCCTGGAAGATCATGGCGATCTCGGAACCGGTGAGCTTGCGCCGTTTGCGGGCCGACATGGACAGCAGGTCCTGGCCGCGGAACGACAGGGTGTCGGCCATGACGCGGCCGGGGAAGGCGACCAGGCCCATGGTGGCAAGCGACGAGACGCTCTTGCCGGACCCGGATTCGCCGACGATGCCGACCACCTCGCCTTCCTCGACGGTGAGGGAAAGGCGGTCGACGGCGCGGAAGGGCGATGCGGGATCGCCGAATTCCACGCTCAGGTTTTCGATTTCGAGCAGAGCCATCAGCGTTTCATCTTCGGGTCGAGGGCGTCGCGGAGGCCGTCGCCCATCAGGTTGAAGGCCAGCACGGTGAGCAGGATGGCAAGACCGGGGAAGGTCACCACCCACCAGGCGCGCTGCACGAACTGGAGGCTGTCGGCCAGCATGGAGCCCCATTCCGGGGTCGGCGGCTGCGCACCAAGGCCAAGGAAGCCGAGCGCCGCCGCATCCAGGATGGCGGTGGAAAAGCCCAGCGTCGCCTGGACGATCAGCGGCGCCATGCAGTTGGGCAGGATGGTGTTGAACATCAGCCGCAGGTTGGACGCCCCGGCGATGCGCGAACTGGTGACGTAGTCCTTGCTCGCCTCGGTGATGACGGCGGCGCGCGTCAGTCGCACGTAGTGCGGCAGCACGACGATGGCAATGGCGACGACGGCGTTCTCCAGCCCCGGGCCGAGGATGGCGACCACGGCGATGGCCAGCAGCAGGCTGGGCACGGCCAGCATGATGTCCATCATGCGCATGATGGCGACGTCCACCCAGCCGCGGAAGTAGCCGGCCAGCAGCCCGAGGGCGATGCCGGCGCCGAGCGACAGGGTGACGACGATGACGCCGACGAACAGCGACAGCCGCGAGCCCCAGATGATGCGGGAGAAGATGTCGCGGCCGACGTCGTCGGTGCCGAGGACGTGCGTCCAGGTGCCGCCCTCGACGAAGGCCGGCGGCAGCAGCAGGGCGGTGCGGAACTGTTCGATCGGGCTGTGCGGGGCGATCCACGGCGCGAACAGCGCCGTCACGATCAGCACCACGATGAAGATGAGACCGGCCAGCGCGCCGCGGTTCTGGCTGAAGTAGTCCCAGAACTCGGCAACCGGGTGGCGGGGCGCGCCGGCGATGATGGCCGCCTCGTGCGCTTCCGCCACCTCGGCGGCGTGGTCGGCGGCGGCTTCGGCCACTTGGGCCTGCTTGTAGTGATCAGCCATGGAATGTCGTCCGCCCCTGTTACCGCTGGTGCCGGATGCGGGGGTTGATGATGCCGTACAGCACGTCCACCAGCAGGTTGACGACGATGATCACCGTCGCCACCAGCATGATGCCGCCCTGGATGACCGGATAGTCGCGGCGGTAGATGCTCTCCACCAGCCACTTGCCGATGCCCGGCCAGCTGAAGATGGTCTCGGTCAGGATGGCGCCGGCCAGCAGCGTGCCGACCTGCAGGCCGATGACCGTGATGACCGGGATCAGCGCATTGCGCAGGGCATGCACCATGATCACCCGCAGCGGCGCCACGCCCTTGGCGCGGGCGGTGCGGACGTAGTCCTCGCGCAGCACCTCCAGCATGGCGGAGCGGGTCATGCGGGCGATCACCGCCAGCGGAATGGTGCCGAGCACGATGGACGGCAGGATCAGGTGATGCACCGCCGACCAGAAGGCCCCGGTCTCGTCGGACAGCAGACTGTCGATGAGCAGGAAGCCGGTCACCGGCTCCACCCAATAGATCGCCGACAGCCGGCCCGACACCGGCGTGATGCCGAGCGTGACCGAGAACAGGATGATCAGCAGCAGGCCCCACCAGAAGATCGGCATGGAATAGCCGGTCAGGCTGGTCGCCATGACGGTGTGGTCCACCGCCGTGCCGCGCTTCACCGCCGCCAGCATGCCGGCCGGCAGGCCGATCAGCACGGCGAAGGTCATGGCGCAGATGGTGAGTTCGATGGTGGCCGGGAACAGCGCCAGGAATTCCTGGATCACCGGCTTGCGGGTGACGATGCTGCGGCCGAGGTCGCCGCTGAGCACGCCCGAGATGTAGTTCCAGTACTGCACGATCAGCGGCTGGTCGAGCCCCAGCTCGGACCGCAGGCGGGCATAGCGTTCGGGGTCGATGCCGCGCTCGCCGGCCATCATCAGCACCGGGTCGCCGGGGATGAGGTGGATGAGCGCGAAGGTGAGGACGGTGACGCCGATGAAGGCCGGAATCACCAGGCCGATGCGTTTGAGGATGAAGCCGAGCATGGGTCCTCGTGCTCTGCCGGTGCGACGTCCGGGACCGGGTGCGACGGAAACCGCCCGGCGTGCGCGCCGCTGCCAATGGGCGCGGGCGGCCGGCGGCAGGGAGGGTGCTGCAGGGCCCGGAGCCTATGGCGCAAGGGTGATGCGAAAAGTGGTGCGGGGGAGGATGTCGCCCACCTCCCCCGCACCCTGCTTGTCTCGGGTCTACACCATGGTTTTCCTATAGGTCAACCAGTTTTCCCAAGCGTATATGCGTTACTTCAGATCGACGCCGTAGAAGTCGTGCTTGCCGAACGGCGAGATCTTGTAGCCGGTGACCTCTTCACGCATGGGCATGAACACCACCGAGTGCGCCACCGTGGTCCACGGCTTCTGGTCGGCGAAGCGGACCTGGGCCTGCTTGTAGAGTTCGGTGCGCTTGTCGGGGTCGGTCGCGCTCTTGGCTTCCTTCACCAGCTTGTCGAACTCCTCGTCGCACCAGCGGGCGCGGTTGGCGGAGCCGACGGCGTCGCACGACAGCAGGGTGTAGAGGAAGTTGTCCGGGTCGCCGTTGTCGCCGGTCCAGCCCAGCAGCAGGGTCTGGTGCTCGCCGTCCTTGGACCGCTTCAGGTACTCGCCCCACTCGAACGAGACGATCTCGGCCTGCACGCCGATCTTGGCCCAGTCGGACTGGATCATTTCGGCCATGCGGCGGGCGTTGGGGTTGTACGGGCGCTGCACCGGCATGGCCCAGATGTTGGTCTTCAGGCCGGCGTGACCGGCTTCGGCCAGCAGGGCCTTGGCGGCCTCGGGGTCGAACTTGCGGTCTTCCAGCTCGTCGTTGTAGCTCCACAGGGTCGGCGGCAGCGGGTTCTTGGCGGCCGTGCCGGCGCCCTGGAATACCGCCTCGATGATGGCGTCCTTGTTGATCGCCATGTCGAGCGCGCGACGCACGCGGGCGTCGGTGAACGGCTCCTTCTCGGTGTTGTAGGCGAGGTAGCCGACGTTCAGGCCTTCCTGGCTTTCCAGCTTGATGCCCGCTTCGGACCGCATCTGCTCGATGTCGGCCGGGTTGGGGTAGGGCATGACGTGGCACTCGCCGGCCTTCAGCTTGGCATAGCGGACGCTGGCGTCGGGGGTGATGGAGAACACCAGCTGGTCAAGCGGCGCCTTGCCGGCCCAGTAGTCGGGGAAGGCGCGGTAGCGGATCTGCGCGTCCTTCTGATAGGTGACGAACTGGAACGGGCCGGTGCCGACCGGGTTGGTGTCGACCAGTTCCGGGGTGCCGGCTTCCTGCATCTTCTGGGCGTATTCGGCGGAGAAGATGGAGGCGAAGTCCATGCCCAGGTTGGCGATCATCGGCGCTTCGGCGCGGGTCAGGTGGAAGCGGACGGTGTGCTCGTCCACCTTTTCCATCCGCTCGATGAGGGACGCCATGTCCATCGAGTTGAAGTACTCGTAGGAGCCGCCGCCGATCTTGTGGAACGGGTGCTCGGCGTTCATCTGGCGCTCGAAGCTCCAGATCACGTCATCGGCGTTGAGGTCGCGGCTCGGGGTGAATTCCTTGGAGGTGTGGAACTTCACGCCCTGGCGCAGGAAGAAGGTGTAGGTCTTGCCGTCCTCGGAGATCTCCCAGCGCTCGGCCAGGCCCGGCTCGATCTCGGTGGTGCCCTTCTTGAAGCGCACCAGGCGGTCGTACATGGGCACCGAGGTGGCATCGAAGGTGGTGCCGGCGGTGTAGAACACCGGGTTCAGACCTTCGGGGCTGCCCTCGGAGCAGTACACCAGCGTCTTGGCCTGCGCGGCGCCGGCCATGATCGCGGTCGCGACGCCGGCGGCAAGGGCGAGTTTCAGAGCGTTCATACGTCGTCCTCGATATGAGTGTCGTGAAGCACGGTGCGGACCCACCGCGTGTCCCTGTCTTTTGTTGGTTGACCCCGGGACGAGGATTTCTGCCTCCCCCAGCGCAGAGCCCGCTCGTACACGTCAACGAAGGCATCAGCCTAGCGCGTAACACGAGTGAGGCAAAGGCCCCAAAGGGGTAATTTTCTTTTGAAACTTTACCGCAACCGCCTCTGTTTATTGCTTTTTTCGCACCGCACACGGCGTCCTCGCGATCATTCCGGGAACATGCTGCGGTGCGTCGGGGGCGGCGGCGGGCGGTCGGCGGCACACTTGTGCCACCGACCCCGCGACGAAAGCGAAAACGTTTGCGCAACCGGCCCCGAAAACTGCGGCCAAGCGCGCGAGTCGGCCACTCCTACTGCAGGTCGACGCCGTGGAAGACGTGGGTGTTGAAGGGCGACGGCAGGTATCCCTTCACCTCCTTGCGCACCACGTCGAACAGCTTGGCGTGCACCATGGGCGCCCACGGCATCTGGTCGCGGGCGCGCTGCAGCGCCTGGCGGTAGAGGGCGGCGCGGGCTTCCGGGTCGGTTTCGGCCTTGGCTTCGGTGACCAGGGCGTCGAAGTCCTGGTCGCACCAGCGGGCGCGGTTGGCGGCGCCGACGCTGTCGCACGACAGCAGCACGGCCAGGAAGTTGTCGGGGTCGCCGTTGTCGCCGTTCCAGCCCAGCAGCAGGGTCTGGTGCTCGCCGTCCTTGGACCGCTTCAGGTACTCGCCCCATTCATAGGTGCGGATTTCGGCGCGCACGCCGATCTTCGCCCAGTCGGCCTGGATCATCTCTGCCTGGCGGCGCGAGTTGGGGTTGATGTGGCTCTGGATCGGCACCGCCCAGACGTCGGTGGCGAAACCCTGCGGGTGGCCGGCTTCCGCAAGCAGCGCCTTGGCGCCTTCGGGGTCGTAGGGCACGTCCTCAATGCTGTCGTCATAGCCGAGCAGCATGGGCGGCATGGGGTTCTTCGCCTTCATGGCCTGGTTGAGGTAGACCGCCTCGATGATGGCGTCCTTGTTGATGGCCATGGCGAGCGCCCGCCGCACCCGCGGATCGGTCAGCGGTTCCTTCTCGGTGTTGAAGGCGAGGTAGCCGACGTTCAGGCCCGGCGCCTCCATCACCTCCAGGTCCGGGTGGTCCTGCATCAGCGGCAGGTCGGCCGGGTTGGGGTAGGGCATGATGTGGCACTCGCCGGCCCGCACCTTGGCGAAGCGCACGCTGGCGTCGGGGGTGATGGCGAACACCAGCCGGTCGATGGCCGCCTTGCCGTCCCAGTAGTCCGGGTGGGCGGTGTAGCGGATGGACGAGTCCTTCTGGTAGTTGACCAGCTGGAAGGGGCCGGTGCCGACCGGGCGGTCGTCCACCTCCTCGGGGGTGCCGGCCTCCATCATCGCGGCGGCGTATTCGGCCGACAGGATGGAGGCCCAGTCCATGGCCAGGTTGGCGAGCATGGCGGCATCGGGCCGGGTCAGGTGGAAGCGCACGGTGCGGTCGTCCACCGCCTCCACCCGCTCGATCAGCGCCCCCATGCTCATGGCGTCGAAGTATTCGTAGCCGCCGCCGATCTGGTGGTAGGGGTGCTGCGGGCTCATCTGCCGCTCGAAGCTCCACACCACGTCCTCGGCGGTGAGCGGCCGGGTGGGGGTGAAGGCGTCGGTGGTGTGGAAGGCGACGTCCGGCCGCAGGTGGAAGGTATAGGTGCGGCCGTCGTCGGAAATCTCCCACCGCTCGGCCAGGCCCGGCACGATGTCGGTCGTGCCGCGGGCGAACTCCACCAGCCGGTTGTAGACCTGGCGCGAACTGGCATCCAGCGTGGTGCCGGCGGTGTAATGCTGCGGGTTGAAGCCCTCCGGGCTCGCCTCGGAGCAGTAGACGAGGGTCTTCGCCTGCGCCGCGCCGACCGAACACGCGACGGACAGGGCGGCGACGGCCGCCAGTGTCTTCAGGGTCATGGTCACCTGCCAGTGGTTGAAGGACCGCGTCCCGTCCCCGCCGACGGCGGGAAACGGGACCGGCGCAGTCTACAACCGTCGCGGCATCTACTGCTCAGCAATAACGACGTAGCGGGTACGTTTTCCTGTCAGTAAACCACCGCCCGCCCTCAGGCCCGCATGCGGGCGAGGAAGTCCTGCACGTCCTGCTGCAGGCGCTCGGCCTCGCTGCTCAGGCGGCCGGAGGCGTCGCGCACCTCGCGGGCGTCGGTGCCGGTGGCCTCGGCGGCGGCGTTGACGGCGGCGAGGCGATCCTCCACCGCGTCGGTATGGCCGACGGCGCGGCGCAACGACTCCAGGATGGCGGTGACGGCCAGGCTCTGGCGCTCCACCTGGGCGAGGATGGTGGCGGTCATGCGGTCGGTGCGGACGATGGTCTCGACGATGTGGCCGATGGCGCCGGCGGCCTCGCTGGTGGCGCCCTGCACCGCCTGGATCTGGGCGGCGATCTCGCCGGTGGCGAGGCTGGTCTGGTGGGCGAGGCCCTTGACCTCGTTGGCGACCACGGCGAAGCCCTTGCCGGCCGCTCCGGCGCGGGCCGCCTCGATGGTGGCGTTCAGCGCCAGCATGTTGGTCTGGGCGGCGATGCCGTCGATCAGCGCCACCACCTGACCGATGCGCTCCGCCGCGCCGGTCAGGCCCTGGACGATGGTGGTGGTGCGCTCGGCTTCCTCGGCGGCGGCGCGGACGATGCGGCTGGTCTCGTCCACCTCGCCGCTGATGTCGGCGATGGCGGCGGCGAGCCCCTGGGTCGCCTGTTCGACGGCGGTGATGGAGGCATGGGTGGCGGCCGCCAGGTCGGTCATGGCGCCGCCATGGCCGCGGGTGACCTGCACCGCCTCCACCATGCCCTCGGCCATGCCGCGCATCTGGGCGGCGTGCGCGGCGACCGAGGCGGCGACCGCCTGCACGGTGTCTTCCAGGGCGTGCGACAAGGCGCGCATCTCCTCGGCGCGGGCCTCGCGGGCGCGGCGGTCGCGGGCGTCTTCCTCGGCCTTCAGGCGGGCGGCTTCCATGGCGGTGTGCTTGAACACCTCGATCTCGCGCGCCATCTCGCCGATCTCGTCGCGCAGGCCGATGCCGGGCACGCTGACGCCGTGGTCCCCCTCCGCCAGCCGCTTCATGGCCTGCTGGATGCCGCGCAGCGGGCGCACGATGCTGATGCCGGTGACCGTGCCGACGCCGACGAACACCGCCACGCCAAGGCCGGCGGCGGCAAGGATGGTGGTCAGCATGCGGTCCTGCGCCGCCCGCTGCTCTGCCCGCGCGGCGGCGGCGGTGGCGGCGCCGGCAGCGGCCAGTCGGTCGAACAGCGGCGCCGTGGCGGCGACATCGTCCTCCAGCGCCGCCGCCGCCGCGTCCAGCTCCAGCCGGGTGGCGGCGTAGGCTTCCAGGGTGCGGCGGTAGGTGGTCAGCAGGGCGGTGAAGGATTGCCGCGTCGCCGCATCCATGGGCGCCGCCAGCAGGGCGAAATCGAACTCGTTGAAGGGCTTGCGGTGGCGGTCGATGAGGCCGGCGTCGGGGGCGACCATGAAGTCCAGCTCGAACCGGCGCATGGACAGCAGCAGCACCTTCAGCTTCTCCACCGCTTCCACGCTCGGCCATTCGGCGAGGCCGCTTTCCACCGCCTGCACGGCGGTGCGCAACTCTCCGGTCAGGCCCTCGTCGCGGCTGAGGCCGAGGCTGCGGCGCATGGCCTCGACGGCGGCGAAGCGGTCCGCCACCGTCGCCAGGGTGGCGCCCAGGCCCTCGCCGGCCCCCGCGGCGCCGCCGCCTGCCGCCGTCAGGGCGGCAAGCTGGTCCGTGAGGGCGGCGAGGGTGGCGCGGGTGCGGTCGGCGGCGGCGGCATCGCCGTCGGCCAGGAAGGCGCGCTGGTCCTGGCGCACCCGCTCCAGCCCGAGCGCCACCGCCTGGGTGGCCTCGGTCACCCGCTCGGTGCGGGCGAGGCGGTCGGCGGCGGCGGCGATCTGGCGCTGGCCGTGCCACGAGGCCGCCGCCATGGCCGCCATCACGGCGACGGCGGCGACCACCAGCACCACGATGCGGCTGCGGATGGAGATGCGGGACAAGGCGCCGCTGAGGCGCCGGCGGGGGAGGTTGGGGGACATTCTCTACCACCGGGTCGGGGGAACGATCTGGCGGTGGTGTTAAGACCAAGATCGCAAGCCGGCCAATGAAGAGACTATGACAATGGGGGTATTCCACCTCTTCCGCCGCGAATGGAAAAAGGTATATCGATACTTTGACTATGGTTTATTGCCGGTCTGCTTGGGCGCCTTTTCGATCCCGCGCCTGCCGCTGCGGCGGATGCTTCAGGTGGCGCACGTCGAAGCGGGCGGGATGCAGGGCGGCGGCGACGTCGGCATCCACCGGACGCGGCGTGCCGGCGATGTTGGCCGCCACCACCTCCGCCGCCAGCGGTGCCGTCTGGAAGCCGCGCGAGCCGAGGGCGCCCAGCACGTACAGCCCCTCGTGCAGCGGCGCCGGCGGGTAAAGGTCGGCGCGGCGGCCGTGGTGGAGGTCGGCGAAGGCCGCCAGGAACGCCGGCCGGTCATGCACCGGCCCCGCCAGCGGCAGGTGGTCGGGGATGGTGCAGCGCAGGCCGGCGCGGCCGCCCAGGGGCTCCGCCGCCAGCCGTGCCGCCGCCTCCGGCAGCGCCTCGCGCAGCAGGGCGAGGGTGCGGTCATGATCGGCCGCCCGCACCGGCCGCCAGTCCTCCGGCCGGTGGCGCCAGCGGTCGTAGGTGGCGCCGAGGGCGTGGATGAGGCGGCCGTCCTCGTCGGCGAAGGGGGCGGTGAGGTAGCCGCCGAAGCTGACCGCCCGCCGCGGCCCCGCCGCCGAGGCCGGCAGGAAGGTGATCTGCCCGCGGCTGCGGCCGAGCGGCCAGTCCGCCTGCGGCCACAGGTCGGGCAAGGCGGCGCCGAGGGCCAGCACCACCGCCGCCGCCTCCATCACCGCGCCGCCGTCGGGGTCGCGCAGCAGCCAGCCGCCAGCGGTGCGCTCCAGGCCGGCGACGCGGGTATGCAGGCGCACCGGCGTCCCTTCCGCCAGCGCCGGGCAGAGGGCTTGCGGGTGGAGGCAGCCGGCCCGCCCGAACCACAGGCCGCCGCGCGGGGTCGGGCAGCCGGACAGGCGTTCCGCCTCGGCGGCATCCACCAGTCGCAGGTCGTCCTCGGGCCAGCCGAGGGCGGCCACCAGCTTTTCCTGCTCCGTCCGTTCCGCCTCGTCGCGGGCGGCGGCCAGCACGCCGCGACCGTCGCGCCACACCGGGGCGTCCAGGCTGTCGTAGAGCCGCAGCGCATGCAGCCAGGCGAGGGCGTGGAAGCGGCCGTAGGGGTGGCCGTCGGGCGTCAGGCGCGGCTTCATCAGGGCGGAGGGATTGCCGGAGCCGTCGCGGGCCAGCACCGGCCCGGCCCCCACCACCACCGCCGCGCGCCCCGCCCGCCGCAGGGCCGCCGCCAGCGACGCCCCGGCGATGCCGCCGCCGAGGATGGCCACCGGCCCGTCGGCGGCGGGGGCGCCGCGCCGGAACCAGGGCGTCGGATCGGCGGCCGAGGGCGGATGCTCCAGCCGGCCGTGCAGGCATTCGCGCTTGATGCCGAAGCCGGGGCGCTTTTCCAGGGCGAAGCCGGCCGCCGTCAGGTCGCGGCGCACCTGCCCGGCGGCGGTGAAGGTGGCGAGGCGGGCGCCGGGCGCCGACAGGCGGGCGACCTCGGCAAACACCGCCGGCGTCCACATGTCGGGGTTGCGGCTGGGGGCGAAGCCGTCGAGATACCACCCGTCCACCCGCGCCGAGGCGCCGCGCATGGCCGCCTCCACCGGGCCGATCAGCAGGTGCAGGCGGACGCGGCCGCCATCGAGGTCGAGCAGGTGGTGTCCGGGATGCGGCAGCGGCCACACCGCCAGCAGCGCCGCCGCCTCCGCCGCCAGGGCGGGGAAGGCGGCCAGCGCGCGGCCGAGGTCGTCGCGGCTGAGCGGAAAACCCTCCACCGCCAGATAGTGCAGCCGGGCGGAGCGCGCCGCCGTCTGCCGCCAGGCCTGCCACGTCAGCAGGAAGTTGAGGCCGGTGCCGAAGCCGGTCTCCCCCAGCACCGTCAGCGGCCGGTCGCGCCACAGGTCGGGGGCGCCGATGCCGTCGAGGAAGACGTAGCGGCTTTCCGCCGCGCCGTCGTCCGGCGAGAAATAGATGTCGCCGAACCGCGCCGACTGCGGCGTCCGCCCGTCGCGCCAGACGATCTGTTCCGCCACCGCCGTCCGCTCCCTGTCCGTTCGGGGCGGTTATAGCGGCGGCGGCGGGCGGCCTCAACCGTTGCCGGCGAGGCAGTCGGTCAGGCTGGTCGCCAGGGCGCGCAGCAGCTGCGGGTACATGGCCGGCCCCGGCGGGATGTCGGTGCCGAGCGGGTCCAGCACGCCGGCGCGGGCGCTGGTGCCCTCGGTGATGGTGGTCACCAGGCGCGGCTCGAACTGCGGTTCGGCGAAGACGCAGGTGGCGTTCAGCTCCCCGACCTTGGCGCGCAGCTCCGACACCCGCTTGGCCCCGACCGGGCGGCCGGGCTCGACGGTGATGGAGCCGGCCGGGGTGAGGCCGAAGCGGTGCTCGAAGTAGTGATAGGCGTCGTGGAAGACGATGTAGGGCTTGCCGGCCGCCGCCGCGGTGGCGCCCTTCAGCTCCTGCTCCAGGCCGGCCAGCTCGGCGGCGAGGCGTTCCGCATTGGCGCGGTAGGTGTCGGCGTTGGCGGCATCGGCCTCGGCCAGCACGGCGGCGATGGTGCGGGCCATGGCAGCGCCGTTGCGCGGGTCGAGCCAGATGTGGCCGTCCACCTCCGCCGGCAGGGCGGCGGCATCGGCGCTCAGCGCGGTCAGCGGGGCGACGTGCTCGTGGTCGTGGTGGTCGTCGTCAGCGGCGGCGGCGTGGGCGTGGTCGTGGTCATGATCGTGGGCGGCCGGCTTGGCCGCCGGGGCGTGATCGTGCCCGTGGTCGTGGTCATGATCGTGGTCATGCTCATCCCAGGCGCCACCGGTACGGGTGGGCAGCAGCAGCAGGTCGGGGGCGCTCGCCAGCGCCACCACCCGCGCCTTGCCGCCCAGCGACTGCACCGGCTTGACGAAGAAGCCTTCCAGCGGCGCGCCGATCCAGAACACCACCTGCGCCTGGTCGATGGCGCGGGCATCGGACGGCTTCAGGGCATAATCGTGCGGGCTGGCGCCGGGCGGCAGCAGCATCTGCGGCTCGCCCACGCCCGCCATGACGGCGGCGGTGAGGGAATGTACCGGCTTGATGGTGGTCACCACCCGCGGCGCTTCGGCCAGGGCGGCGGCAGGGGCGGACAGGGCGGCAGCGAGCGCGGCAGTGACGAAGAGGGATGCGCGCGGCGATGGCATGGCTTAGGCTCCGTGTCAGGCTTCTCTTGTCGTGCCGTTACCGTACATTATATCATTTCTACCGCAAGCCCCCAGTGAGCCCGTCCCCCGATGCGTGCCGTCGCCACCGCCGCCTTTCCCGCCCCGGACCATGACCACGCCGCCTGTGTCGACCAGGCGCTGGCGGTGGCGGAGGAGGTGTGCCGGGCCCGCGGCGCCCGCCTGACGGCGGTGCGGCGGCGGGTGCTGGAACTGCTGCTGGCGGAGGGGCACCGGGCGGTGGGCGCCTATCACCTGCTCGACCGCCTCAACGATGGCGCCAGCGGGCGCAAGGCGGCGCCGCCGGTGGTCTACCGGGCGCTGGAGTTCCTGGTCGAGCAGGGGCTCGCCCACCGCATCGCCAGCCTGAATGCCTTCGTCGGCTGCGCCCGGCCGCAGGACGACCACCGCGCCCAGTTCCTCATCTGCCGCCGCTGCGGCACGGTGGCGGAGATCGCCGGCGAGCGGCTGTCGCACGATCTGGCCGAGGCGGCGGAGCGTGCCGGCTTCACCATGCTGACCGCGGTGGTCGAGGCCGAGGGCCTGTGCCCGCGCTGCCGCGACCTGCCGCCCGAAGAAGAGTCCGAATGACCGCATTCCTCGTCGAGGCGCGGGGCGTGTCGCTGGCGCGGCACGGCACCGCCATCCTGTCGTCGGTCGACTTTCACGTCGCGCCGGGCGAGATCGTCACCATCGTCGGCCCCAACGGCGCCGGCAAGACCACCCTGGTGCGGGTGCTGATGGGGGTGATGGCGCCCGACAGCGGCAGCGTCGTCCGCCGGCCGGGCCTCACTGTCGGCTACCTGCCGCAGAAGCTGCACGTCGACCCGGTGCTGCCGCTGACGGTGCGGCGGCTGGTGACGCTCACCCGCGCCGCCGGTCGCGCCGAGGTGGAGGCGGCGCTGGCCGAGGTGGGCGCCACCGCCCTGGCCGACAAGGCGGTCAGCGGCCTGTCCGGCGGCGAGATGCAGCGGGCGCTGCTGGCCCGTGCGCTGTTGCGCCGCCCCGACCTGCTGGTGCTGGACGAGCCGACCCAGGGCGTCGACCAGACCGGCCAGGCGGAGTTCTACGAGCTGCTGCGCACCATCCGCGACCGTCGCGGCTGCGGCATCGTGCTCATCAGCCATGACCTGCATGTGGTGATGGCCGCCACCGACCGGGTGGTCTGCCTGCAGCACCATGTCTGCTGCGCCGGCGCCCCGCGTCAGGTGGCCGGCAACCCGGAATACCGCCGGCTGTTCGGCGCGGCGGCGGCGGAGCTGGCCATCTACAGCCATCGTCACGACCACGACCACGACCTGCACGGCAATCCGCTGCCCTGCGGCCATGACCACGGGCCGGGGCACCACGATCACCATCCCCATCACCATCACCACCCCTCCGCCGCCCCGGCGGCGGGGGAGGGGCAGCCATGATGGTGATGGAGGATTTCATCCTGCGGGCGCTGCTGGCCGGCCTGGGGGTGGCGGTGGTGGCGGGGCCGCTCGGCTGTTTCGTGGTGTGGCGGCGCATGGCCTATTTCGGCGACACCATGGCCCATGCCTCGCTGACCGGCATCGCCCTCGGGCTGCTGCTCGGGGTGGTGCCGGTGGCGGGGATCATCGCCGTCGGGGTGGTGCTGGTGGCCTTCCTAACCATCCTCGGCCAGCGCGGGCGGCATGCCTCCGACACCCTGCTCGGCATCTTCAGCCACGGGGCGCTGTCGGTGGGCGTGATCCTGCTGGCGACTATGGAGTCGGTGCGGGTGGACCTGATGGCCTACCTGTTCGGCGACATCCTGGCGGTGATGCCGGCCGATCTGGCCTGGATCTGGGGCGGTGGCCTGCTGGCCCTGGCGGTGCTGGTATGGCTGTGGCGGCCGCTCCTGGCCACCACCGTGTCGCCCGAGGTGGCGCGTGCCGAAGGGGTGCCGGTGACGCTGGTGCAGGCGGCCTTCATGCTGCTGATCGCGCTGGTGGTGGCGGTGGCCATGAAGATCATCGGCGTGCTGCTGATCACCGCCATGCTGATCATCCCGGCGGCCACCGCCCGCCGCTTCGCCGCCTCGCCGGAGGGCATGGCAGCCATCGCCGCCGGCCTGGGGTCGGTGGCGGTGGTGCTGGGGCTGGTGGCGAGCGCCGAGTGGGACACTCCCGCCGGCCCGTCGGTGGTGGCGGCGGCGGCGGCGCTGTTCATCGTCAGTCCGCTGGCGGCGGTGCTGCTGGGCCGGGGGCGCGGCTGAGCGGCGCCGCCCCCGATCCGGCAGGGCGTATCGTCAGCGGCTCTGCAGCTGGCTTTCGCGCACCACCCGTTCCTGGCCGCTGTCGGGGCTCTTGATGCGGTACTGGTACTCGTCGCCGGTGGCCGGCAGCAGGCGGGTCACCTCGAACACCCCGGCGCCCTTCTGATGATCGTAGGGGCCGGGCGTGTAGACCAGGTTCTGGCCGATCTGGAACTTGTGGGCGTGCATGGGAAGCCTTTCTGAAGGGAGGGCCCGCGGCCATACCTCTCGACCGCCGGAACGCAAACGGGGCGGCCGAAGCCGCCCCGTTACGAGTTCGATCCGCGCAGGCGGGGATCGTTCAGACGGCGCGCAGGTTCTCGGCGGCGGTCTTGCCCTTGCGCGGGTCGCGCACGGCTTCGAACGTCACCTTCTGGCCTTCGGTCAGGTGGCCGATGCCCGAGCGCTCCACGGCGGAGATGTGCACGAACACGTCGGCCGAGCCGTCTTCCGGCTGGATGAAGCCGAAGCCCTTGGTGGTGTTGAAGAACTTCACGGTTCCGGTAATCATTGGTCAGTCTCCTGAAGAGAATTTTTGCCGACGAGAGTGTCGGCCGCATCAAATCACGTCAGGAAAACAACCAGCGCCGGAAGCGCCGAGAATTTAGCCGTCAGCAAGTTCGATGGGCGTAATATGGACCCATCTTCAGTTTTATTCAAGCTGTGATCGAGGAAATATTTCCCCGTACCTCAAAAGACGTGAAATGGGAGGGTGTTTGCGGCGGTCAGGATGCGGTTCCGGTGCTTTCCCGCAGGGTGGCCGTCTGCTGTTCGCCGCTGGCGGCGGCCTCGCTCAGACGCACTTCCGCCGTCACCGGCAGGTGGTCGGAGGCTTCGCGGGCGGTGGGGGTGTGGTGGACGCCGGCGCGCAGCACCTCCAGGTTCTGGCTGGTGATGATGCGGTCGAGGCCGAACAGCGGCCGGCGGGCGGGGAAGCTCGGCCCCGGCGCCGCGACGCACAGCTTCTGCGCAAACACCCGCAGGCAGCCGCCGCGGCTGCTCCACTCGTTCAGGTCGCCCATGACCACGGTCGGCAGCTGGCGCTGGTCGGCGGCCAGGGCCTCCAGGATGGCTTCCGCCTGGCGGCGGCGGTAGCGGCCGACCAGCCCGAGGTGAGCCGCCACCACCCGCAGCGGCTCCGCCTCGCCGACGTCGAGGTCGATCATCAGGGCGCCGCGCGGCTCCAGCGCCGGCAGGGTGAGGCGGCGCCCGGCCAGCGGCGTGATGGCGCCGCGCACCAGAATGGCGTTGCCGTGCCAGCCACTGGACAGCGGCCGCACCGCATGGCGCACCAGCCGGTAGCCGGTTTCGTGCTCCAGCTGCTCGGCCTCGAAGGTGGTGGCGCGGGCGCCGAAGCGGCGGTCCACTTCCTGCAGGGCGACGATGTCGGCGTCCAGCTCCGCCAGCACCGCGAAGATGCGGTCCGGCCGCCGCTGCCCGTCGGAGCCGACGCTCTTGTGAATGTTGTAGGAGGCCACCTTGATGGTCACGCCTGGCCGCTCCGTGTCCTTGCCGCCTGTCCTGCCAATGCAACGCCTGAACGGCGGCGGACGCGGCGACGACGGTTGCGGCGCGCGTCCGTCACGGCGGCCGCCGCGTTGCAGAAGGAGACCCGCCGCCGGCCGGCCGGTCCCGATCCCGGTATGCGGGCGGGGCGACGTCGCGTCAAGGTCTTCCTGCGCCGTCCGGGGATGACGCCGGCGGCCCCGCGCCCCACATCGGAAGGAACAGGAACAGGCACGGAAGTGTGATGGAATACAATCTCCTGCCCACCGCGAACCTGGACGCGGTGCCGGCCGACGACCTCCACCTGTGCAGCGGCCCGGCCGATGCCCTCGACCGTCTGGTGCGGCTGTACGATGCCCAAATCACCGCCCTGCGCGAGGATTTCGCCCTCTATGCCGCCGGCCGCCTGGACGGGCCGGCGCGGCGGGTGGTCTACCCCTACCTCTGCGCCCGCATCGAGCCGGGAGCCCTGCTGCCGAAGACCAACCTGGCCTTCGGCACGGTGTCGTCGCCCGGCCTGCACGGCACCACGGTCAGCAATCCCGGCCTGTTCGCCGACTACCTGATCGAACAGCTGACGCTGCTGCAGGAAAACCATTCCGCCGCCCTCTATGTCGGGCTGTCGCGGTCGCCCATCCCGCTCACCTTCGGCCTCGACCGCGAGGCGGCGGCCGGCATGACCCCCGACCAGCGGCTGGCCCTGCGCCATGCCTTCTCGCTGCCCGACCTGGCCGGCACCAACGACGACATCGCCGACGGCCGCCACGTCCACCTGCCGGGCGAAGTGATGCCGCTGTCGCTGTTCCCGGCGGAGCGGGTGGATTACTCGCTGCACCGCCTGCGCCATTACACGGCGACGGCGCCGGAGCATTTCCAGCACTTCGTCCTGTTCACCAACTACCAGCGCTATGTGGACGAGTTCATCGAGTTCGGCCTGCGCGGCGTGGCCGACGGCACCTACGACGCCCTGGTGGAGCCGGGCGACCGCATCACCCGCCGCGGCGACCGGCGCGACGGCCCGCCGGCCACCAAGCCGCCACAGATGCCCGCCTATCACCTGCTGCGGCAGGGGCGCAGCGGCATCACCCTGGTGAACATCGGCGTCGGCCCCTCCAACGCCAAGACGGTCACCGATCATCTGGCGGTGCTGCGGTCGCACGTCTGGCTGATGGTCGGCCACTGCGGCGGCCTGCGCGGCAGCCAGCGGCTGGGGGATTACGTGCTCGCCCATGCCTACCTGCGCGACGATCATGTGCTCGACCAGATCCTGCCGACGGAAATCCCGCTGCCCACCATCGCCGAGGTGCAATTGTCTCTCGCCGGGGCGGTGGCGGAGGTGACGGGCCTGCGCGGCAAGCAGCTGAAGGAACGCTTCCGCACCGGCACCGTGGTCACCACCGACGACCGCAACTGGGAACTGCGCATCGACCGGCTGGCGCAGCGGTTCAACCAGTCGCGGGCCATCGCCATCGACATGGAATCGGCCACCATCGCCGCCAACGGCTATCGTTTCCGGGTGCCCTACGGCACGCTGCTGTGCGTCTCCGACCGGCCGCTGCACGGCGAGATCAAGCTGCCCGGCATGGCCGATGCGTTCTACGAGCGCAGCGTCGGCCAGCACCTGCAGATCGGCATCCGCGCCCTGGAGATGCTGCGCCACGAGGCCCGCGCCGGCACCCTGCATTCCCGCAAGCTGCGCAGCTTCGACGAGCCCGCATTCCGCTGAACGGCAGCGGCGGCCCCGCCGGAGCAGGGCCGCCGCCGTCCATCCTGTCGCGGATCGGACCGTCAGTTGGTGACGACGGCGCCCACCGGGCCGAGGCGCAGGAACAGCGTTTCGCCGGTGGCGTCGTCGACGCCGTCGTTGTCGGTCACCGCCACCATCTGGCCGTCGACGGTCACCGCGAAGCCTTCCGGCTTGTCGGCGGTCCAGCCGTTGCCGGCGGTCAGGTGCGGCAGCAGGTCGAGCATGCGGGTCTTCTTCACCACCGGCAGCGGCTGACCGGCCTCGGCCGGGGTGATGCCGTCGAGCGAGATGCGGTAGACCGCCTTCAGCGCCGCCTTGGGGCCGCCCTGGTTGTCACGCTCCAGCACCGCGAAGTCGTTGCCGCCCAGGTGGGTGATTTCCGACAGGCCGACCCAGGCACCGGCGGCCGGCTTCTCCAGCGGGTAGTGGACGAAGGTCCAGTGGTCCTTGGCCGGCGTGTAGATCGCCAGCTTGACCATGCCCTTGGGGTCGTCCTTCCACTCGCGCTGCACGGCGACGATAACCTTCACCGTGTCGCCGTCCTTGTATTCGGCGACGCCTTCGAAGCCGAAGCGGGTGGCGGCCGCCGCGATGCTCTCCGGCAGCGGGATTTCCTTGGCGACGGTGCCGTCGGCGTCGACCCACAGCAGCAGGTTCGCCATCTCCTTCTCGGGGTTGCCCTCGCTCACCACCCAGAAGCCGCCGCGGCTGTTGTGGGCGATGCCTTCCAGGTCATAGGACTTCTGCTTGCCGCCCTTCAGGTCGACGTAGGAGACGATGCGGGCCGGCGCGCCGGAGGCGTCGATGGTGAAGATGCGGGCGGTGTCGTAGAAGCTGTCGCTGACCGAGTGGAAGCGGTTGGCATCGGTGCGGTCCGCCACCAGGCCGGACTGGGCGCCCCAGCCGATGGGCGCGCCGGTGGCCGGGTCGGTCTGCGACACCAGGGTCGGGTAGGACGGCAGGGCGGCGCCGCGCTGGTAGATGCCGACGGTGGCGCGCACGCCGTCTTCGGCCGAGTCGGCCTCCGTCGCCACCACGAACAGGTCGCGCTGCGGGATGGCCAGCAGCCCTTCCGGGCCGACGCCGGTGGGCAGGAACTGCACGAACTCCGGCGTGCTGGCGGCGCCCTTGTCCTTGTAGACGGCGACGAAATTGCCGCGTTCGGAGTTCACGAACAGCAGCGGCGCGCCGCCGTAAACCCCGAAGGCGACGCCTTCCGGCTCCACGCCCTTCTTGCTGGCGCGCTTGGCCGGGTAATGGCCGTGGGCCATGCCCAGGTGTTCCATGTCGGCGCCGCTGTCGTGCAGCACGTGGCCCTTGGCATTCCACACGGTGAAGCCGCGCGAGCCGCCCTTCCAGTCGCCTTCGTTGGCGGTGACGAAGCGGTTGTCGTCGATCCACACCACCGCGTCGGGCTCGCGCGGCACGTCGCTCAGGCTGCCGGTGCCGTCGACGCGCTTCTTCTTGTCGGTCGGGATGCCGCTCAGGCTCACCGTGCCGGCCGGGAAGTGGGTGACGATGGCGCCGGTGGTCAGGTCGACGAGGACGATGTGGTTGTTTTCCTGCAGCGTCACCACCGCGACGTTGCGGCTGTTGACCGACACGAACTCCGGCTCCGGGTCTTCCGGCGCGATGGCGGCCAGGCCGGTCATGGCGACGGTGCGGGCGGCGGCGCAGTTGGCCGGCATGCCGTCGGTGCCGAGGTCGAGGATGCTCAGGTGGCCGGGCGGCAGCTGCGGCAGGGCGCCGTCGTTCAGCTTCTCGTCCCGCTCGTTCTCCACCGCCACGGCGAGGTAACGGCCGTCGGGGCTGGCGGCGACGGCATCGGGCTGGCCGCCGACGTCGCAGCGGGCGACAATGCGGCGGGTGGCGATGTCGACCACGGCCACATGGCCGGAGGGCTGCGTGAAGCTGCGGCTGGTGTTGACCGCCGCCAGGGCATAGCCGCCCACCACCGTCACCGAGGTCGGCTCGCCGCCGAGGGCGGTGCGGCCGAGGCCCTTCGGCGCCGCCGGATCGGCGATGTCGATGAACACCAGCGCCTCGCCGGGGCTGTCGGTGTGGACCAGCGTCATGCCGTCCTTGGTGGCGGTGACGATCTCGGCCACCGTCTCGGTCGCCGGGTCGACGCCCTTCGCCAGGGTGGTGTAGACGGGCAGGGTGGCGACGCGGGAGAAATAGCTGTCGCCGGCGAAGGCACCGGCGGCGCTGCCGGCCAGCACGCCGATCGCCAGCGGGGCGATCATCAGGCGGCGGAAAAGGGTCATGGAAGCAGGCTCCACTGCTGGGTCAAACCGCAAGCTGCGGGCCCGGACCGTCAGCGCGAACATCCGCCGCCGTCCTGCACCGCTGCGTGTCGCAGGGTAGCCATGGCCGGCGTCAGCGGGATGACCGTTTCATGATGTTTCGCAGACGGTTCCGCGACAGTGTCGACATCATACCGGCGGCGTAACCATTCTGCGCGGGGGCGCCGGCGGGGCCGATGTGATACGCCCATAGGCTGTGCACGGAGCATGAAAAAGATTATATTTGATACCGACGGAAGTCGTATGGGTCTTCCGTTTCGGTAGAAAATAATGAATAACACCCGTGTGGCAGCGTGGGCCGAAGGAGGGCAACCAGCCATGAAGAACCTGCTTCTCACGGCAGCGGACATCGAGCGGCTGGCAACCAAAGTCAGCAGCGAAGTGATGCGGTACGAGCCGCGCAACATGACCGAGGCTCGGGCCGGCGCCGGTGCCTTCGCCGGCGAGTTCCTGCCGGAACTGGACGAGGTGACGCGCAGCCGCGTCATCGCCCGCGCCGTCGGCGCCATGCGGCCGCTGATCGAGCTGCACCCCGTCTGACGGCTCCCGCCAGCCTGCCGGCCTCGCCGCCTTTGCCGCCGCCGCAAACGGCAAGGAGCCGCACCCGGTTGGGGCGCGGCTCCGTCTGCTGCGGCGACGTCACGGAGGGGAGGGGCTCAGTGCGCGGCGGCGGTGTCGCGGGTTTCGTGGGCGTGGAAGATGTCCGGCCGCTCCGGCCCCTCCACCTGCAGGATGCCCTTGAGGCCGCGCTCAGCCCGGCTGAGGGCGTGGTCCACCAGCACGTAGGGGCCCGGAACCTCCACCGCGAACTCCACCACCGCAGCCCCGCCCGGCGGCACCAGGATGGTCTGCACGTCGGTCAGCGGCTGGTCGTTCAGGGCGGCCAGGTTGTAGACCTTGTCGAAGATCTCGCCGATGACGTGGAAGGACGAGGTCTTGTTGGGGCCGCCGACGCCGAAGAAGATGCGGATGGTCTCGCCGGTCTTCGCGGTCAGCGCGTTGTCGCCGGTCAGGGCCGAGGCGGCGCCGTTGAAGACGTAGTATTCCGGCAGTTCATCCATCAGCTTCTGCCAGCTTTCGGTCAGCTCGCCCTTGGTGCCGTGGGCTTCTTCCGTGTAGATCTCGCCCTGCATGACGTAGAACTCGCGGTCCACCGGCGTCAGGCCGGCTTCCGGCTCCACCAGGATCATGCCGTACATGCCGTTGGCGATGTGCTGCGACACCATCGGCGTGGCGCAGTGGTAGACGTAAAGGCCCGGCTTCAGCGCCTTGAAGGTGAAGGACTTGTGCTCGCCGGGCAGGGCCATGGTGGCGCTGCCGCCGCCGTGCGGGCCGGTGACGGAGTGCAGGTCGATGTTGTGGGCCATGGCGCTGTCGTCATGGTTGGTGAGGGCGATTTCCACCGTGTCGCCTTCCCGCACCCGGATGAAGGGGCCGGGCACCTTGTCGTTGAAGGTCCAGTAGCGGTAGGTGGTGCCGTCGTCGAGGGTGCCGGTGACCTCGGTGGTGGTGAGGTCGACCTTCACATGCTCCGGCGCGCGGCGGGCCAGCGGCCCCGGCAGGTCGGTGGCGCTGCGGATGATGTCCACCACCGGCGCGGCGGCGGGCGGCGTGGCGGCGGTGTCGGTGCCCGCCAGGGCGGCGCCGGCGAAGGCGAGCAGGGCGGCGGTGGCAGTGGCGGCGGCGAAGCTGAGCGTTTTCATGATCCGGTGTCCCGTCATCAGGGCCTTCATGGCCGATGACGGGACAGTACCAGCGGCCCGATACCAAAGCCTTTACTTTGGTCAAGGTCATTGCGCGGCCCGGCCGAAAGTATCGAAGTCTCACCGCCCCGCCGGCTCCGGCACCTGGCAGCCGGTGACGCAGCACCGCCCCGGCTGGCTGGAGACGCGGCCGGCGCCCTCGGCCAGGACGCCGCGATCAAGCAGGCGCTCCACCACCTCGGTGCGGTCGGCCAGCGGGTAATTGCGCCAGATCTCCCGCTTCATGGCCTCGGGCGAGCCGCCGCCGTGCAGGGAGATGAGCGAATACCAGCCGCCCTGGCCGGAGGCGGTGAGATCCTCCATCAGCCGCGCCACCTCCAGCCGCCGCTCCGCCGGGATGTCGGGGCGGCCGGCCAGCACGGCGGAGAGGGAGGCGCGGGTTTCCGGGTTGTGGTCCTCCTCCGGCCCCGGCAGGGCGACGATGAGGCCGCCGGAGACGTAATGGGCGAGGCGGTGCATGTCGTAGATCTGCGTCGCCAGCAGCAGCTTGCCGACGTTGGCGAACACCGTGTCGGGCATGATGGAGCCGGCGGGGTCCTTCATGCCGTAGACCGAGGCGGCGACGCCGCAGGCGAAGAAGCCCTCGACGATCTTGATCAGGTCCACCATGGCATCGCGGATGTGGCCGTGGCGGTCGGGGTCGAGCCCGTTTGCCTCGATCATCATCAGGCCGGCGCCGATCAGCAGGTCGCCGAAGCCGGCGCGGGCGCCGATGCAGGAATGGCGGTGGTGGGTGGCGTAGGAGGTGGTGAGGAAGCCCGCCTCCGCGTGCTCGCCGGCCAGGAACACCCGGTCCCACGGCACGAACACGTCGTCGAACAGCACCACGCCGGTGGACTGGCCGTAGGTGGCGGAAAACTTGGCCGCCGCCTCGCCGGGGCGGCCGGCCGGGCGGGCGACGATGGTCACTCCCTCGGCATCCACCGGCACGGCGCAGCAGACGGCGAAGGCGGCGTCCTCGGCCGTCATGGTGCGGCAGGGCATGACGAGGAACTCGTGCATGTAGGGGGCGCCGGTGACGATGGCCTTGGTGCCGCGGATGACGATGCCGTCCGGCCGCCGCTCCGTGATGTGGACATAGACGTCGGGATTGGCCTGGGCGCCGGGGCGCAGGGCGCGGTCGCCCTTGGCATCGGTCATGGCGACGCCGAGCGTCAGGTCGCGGTCCTGCACGTCGTGCAGATAGGCGAGGAAGCGCTGGTGGCGGTCGCCGCCGTCGGCATCGTCGGCGCGCCTGGTCGCCTGGAAGATGGCGTTCAGCGCATCGTGGGTGAGGTAGCGCTGGGCGCAGCCCGACTCGCGGCACAGCAGCCGCACCGCCTCCAGCTTGTAGAGCAGGTCGGTAGAGGTTTCGTTGATGTGCAGCATGCGGTTGACCGTCTTGCCCGACGTGCCCTGGCGGGCGGTCATCAGCACCGCGTGTTCCGGCCGCAGGGCGAAGTCATAGGTCACCCCGACGGCATTGATGCCCGGCGCCAGCGCCGGCTCGTCCGCCACGCTGTCGATGCGGCGGCCGTCGACGAAGACGCGCGGGCGGTACTGGCGCAGGGACTCGCGGTAGTCGGCGGCGGACATCAGCATGGCAGGAGCCTCCCGGACGGTGATATTGTTTTTGAACGGTGTTCAATTCCTCGGCCGACGCTATCATCCGCCGCCGCCGGGCGTCAACGCGATGCCCGCACCGGCCCGCCCCGACCTGTCCCGCCCCGCCCGTCGCCGTTCCGGCCGTCAGGAGAGCCGCATGACCGATCCCGCCGCCCGCAGCCAGCGCCAGCAGGCCGTCGCCGACCACAAGCGCGGCCTGATCCTGGATGCCGCCCGCCGGGTGTTCGAGCGCGACGGCCTGGACGGCGCCAGCATGCGCGCCATCGCCCGCGAGGCCGGGTATGCCGCCGGGGCGCTCTACTTCCACTTCGACAGCAAGGAAGCGGTGTACGGGGCGCTGCTGCAGGACTCGCTCGACCGTCTGGCGTCGGCTGTCGACTCGGCGGTGCGGCAGGCGGCGGCGGAGGATCCGGCGGCGCGGCTGCGGGCGGCGGCGCTGGGGTTCTTCGACTTCTACGCCGCCCATCCGCGCGATCTGGACCTCGGCTTCTACCTGTTCCGCGGCGGCATGCGGCCGCGGGGCCTGTCGCCGGACCTGAACCGCGATCTCAACCGCAGGCTGGAGTCGACGCTGGCCCCCATCGGCGCCGCCGCGCGCGCCCTGGGGGCGGGGGACGAGGCGGCGCGGGCCGCCACCGCCGACCTGTTCGGCCATGCCGTCGGGCTGCTTCTGCTGCAGCACACCCGCCGCATCCGCCTGTTCGGCTGCGACGCGCGGGCGCTGATGGCGGCCCATGCCGATGCGGTGGCGGACCGCCTTCGCACCTGCGGCATATGACCCCCGATCGAAGCGCGTAGACCGCCCCTCGACCACGGAAATAGATCACTACCCCGCCGGTCAGCGGCCAAGGGCTCTACGACCGCTCCGTCGAAAGGCGGGGGCGGCGATTTCCCGTGTATTTTCAGCGATCTACGAATCGGTTGCTATGCTCTTAAGAGGTAGAAGAAGACCTTTTGCGGTACCCAAACCGCCGGTTGATCGACCATGCTTCAGGATAGCCGCATATTTGTTGTGGGCTCACCGCCGACGGTCTACCGTTGGAGGTGAGGAAAAGCGGTGCCGTCTCCTGGAAAAAGTAAACAAACGACCTGGAGGACAAGCATGCTCGACAATCTGCGCATATCCGCCAAAATTTGGGGAATAGTCGCTATCCTGATGCTTGGGATAGTCGGCTCGACATCTGCCCTTCTTGTATGGGCCAGGGAGGATGCGTTCGCCTATAACCGGGAAACCGTCACTTTCCTTGTGGAGTCGGCGACGGCCATTGCCCAGGATTTCCACGATCGCGCCGCCCGCGGCGACATGCCCGCCGAGGCCGCCCGTGCCTCCGCCCTCGCCGCGATCCGGGCCATCGACTACAACGACAACGGCTATGTCTTCGTGTTCGACCGCGCCGGCACGGCGCTCGCCCAGCGCGGCGCGGCGGAACTGGAAGGCCAGGCCCTGCTGGACATGCGCAGCGCCGACGGCCGCTATTTCATCCGCGACCTGCTGGCGGCGGCCGACCGCGGCGGCGATTTCGTCGCCTATGACTGGAAGCGCCCCGACTCCGGCGCGGTGGAACCCAAGATCAGCTACGCCGCCCGCTTCACGCCGTGGGACTGGACCATCGGCACCGGCGTCTACGTCGGCCATGTGAACGAGGCCTTCCTGGCCAAGGCCATGACCATCGGTGGCCTGCTGGCCGTGCTCATCGCCGCCATCGGCGCCGGGGTGTTCGTGGTGGTGCGCGGCATCATCCGGCCGCTGACCGCCATGACCGGCGTCATGTCCGCCCTGGCCGACGGCAACGACGACGTGGCGGTGCCGCGCCTGGAACGCCGCGACGAGATCGGCGACATGGCCCGCGCCCTGCTGGTGTTCCAGCACAACGCCCACGAACGCCGCCGCCTGGAGGCGGAGGAAGAACGCCGCGTCCACGAGGAGGCCGCCCGCCGCAAGGCCGAGATGCTGGCCCTGGCCGACCGCTTCGAGAAGGCCATCGGCGAGATCGTGCGCGCCGTCTCCAGCGCCGCCACGGAAATGGAAGCCACCGCCTCGGCCATGACCGCCACGGCGGAGGAAACCAAGCGCCAGGCCGACACCGTTGCCGCCGCCGCCAACGAAACGGCAGCCAGCGTCGATGGCGTCGCCGCCGCCGCGGAGCAGATGACCGGCGCCGTCAACGAGATCGCCCAGCAGATCGACATCACCAGTTCCGTCGCCGACAAGGCCTGCGCCGAGGCGGAACGCGCCGACGCCCTGGTCAACGACCTGTCGGCGGCGGCGGAGAAGATCGGCGAGGTGGTGACGCTCATTTCCGACATCGCCGCCCAGACCAACCTGCTCGCGCTGAACGCCACCATCGAGGCGGCGCGGGCCGGGGAGGCCGGCAAGGGCTTCGCCGTCGTCGCCAGCGAGGTCAAGACCCTCGCCACCCAGACGGCGCGGGCGACCGAGGAAATCAGCCAGCAGATCGCCGCCGTGCAGGAAGAGACGCGCAATTCCGTGCAGGCCATCAAGGTCATCTCGGAACTCAACCACCGCATGAGCGAGGCCGCCCAGACCATCGCCGCCGCCATGGAGGAACAGACGTCCATGATCCGCGAGGTGTCGGGCAACATCCGCAATGCCTCCGCCGGCACCGGCGAGGTCAGCCGCAACATCGTCGCCGTCGACGAGGCGGCGGCCAGCACCGGCGCCGCCGCCACCCAGGTGCTCAGCGCCGCCCACGGCGTGGCCGAGCAGCTGGAGACCCTGCGCCTGCAGGTGTCGACGGTGCTGTCGGAGATCCGCGCCGCCTGACCGGCACCCGGCCTTGGGGAGAGGGGGCCACCGTGTTGTGTTCTGGGGGAACCATGATGTCGCACCGAACCACCTTTGACGGCGAGCCGCTGCTGCATGACCTGCTCGCCGACCCGGCCCTGGCGCTGCTGCTGCAGGCCGACCGGCTGACCTGCCACGACCTGCACCGGACCTGCGAGGACACCCGCAACCGGCTGCACCAGCGCCGCCAGCATGACGACGGGAGGAGGGGATGATGCTTCTGCCCGGTCATCCCCACCTGCTGGAGGTGGCGAACTCCCTGCTCGACGCGGCGCGCTGGCTGGAAGCCAGCCGCACGGCGGCGGAAATGGACTGCGCCATGGCCATCAACCGGGCCGTCTGGCTGTCGCTGGCCGCCCTGACTGGCCACGACCTCGGCCTGCCGCGCGATCTGCATGCGCGGGTCCAGGCCAACAGCGCCTATGTGCAGGAGGTGCTGACCCGTCACCACGGGGCGGCGCCCGACGACCCGGTGCTGTCGCGGGTGGCGCAGATGAACCTGCACCTCGCCACCACCCTGGCCCGGCTGGCGCTGCCCCCCGCCGCCGGGGTGCGGCAGCCGCCCGAGGCGGTGGCGCACGGCTGACCGAAGGCGCCCCTGTCGCCGCCGGTGGCGGGGCAGGGGCGGGGCAGGGGCGGCCGGACGGTCCGACGCCGTGCCGCCGCCCCGTCAGGCGGCGCGGCTCGGCTGGTCGCAGACCACCCGGTTGCGGCCCAGGGTCTTGGCCTGGTAGAGGGCGGCGTCGGCGCGGGCGAGCAGGGCGTCGATGCCTTCGCCGGGGGCCCTCTGCGCCACGCCGATGCTGATGGTGCAGCGGATGCGGCGGCCGTCCCCGACCTCCACCTCCAGGGCGGCGATGGCGCAGCGGATACGCTCGGCCACCACCAGCGCCGCCTGCTCGGCGGTGTGCGGCAGGACGGCGGAGAATTCCTCGCCGCCCAGCCGGCCGCTGATGTCCACCTCGCGTAGCATGCCGTGCCACAGGTGGGCCACCCGTCGCAGCACCAGGTCGCCGACGCCGTGGCCGTGGGTGTCGTTGATGCGCTTGAAGTGGTCGATGTCCCCCGCCAGCACCGTCAGCACGGTGTCGTAGCGGTCCGCCAGGATGACCGCCGCTGCCGCCCGTTCCTGGAAGCCGCGCCGGTTGTACAGGCTGGTGAGCGGGTCGGTGATGGCCTGGGTGATCAGTTCGTCGGTGCGGCGGTCCACCGTCTCCACCAGTTCCGACAGCGCCCCGGCCAGGGCCGCCAGTTCGTCCGCCGGGCCGTTGGCGAGGATGCGCGGCTGCCCGCCGGCCTTCCAGTCCTCCAGGGCGTCGGTCAGCACCTGCAGGCGGTCCAGCAGCCGGCGGCGCAGGCCGTGATAGAGGCCGATCAGCAGCACCGCCGAGGCCACCGTCACCACCACCAGCATGGCCACCATGCCGCGCGCCCGTTCCGCCGCCCGCTCGCGCGAGGCCTCCACCAGCCGCTCCGCCTCGTGGGTGAGGCCGGACAGCAGCGTCGCCAGCTCCGAGGCCACCACGTCCTGCCGCTGCAGCAACAGCGCCCGCCGCTGCAGCAGCGTCGTCAGCTCCGCCGTCGCGCCGCCCTGCTGCCGGCCGAGCGTCAGGGTCTGCCGCAGCAGGGCGTCGAGCTGGCGGGCGTTGTCCACCAGCGCCGCGTGGCCCGCCCGCAGCCGCTCCAGCCGGCCGTCGGCAAGGCCGAGGTCGCGCATGCGGTCAAGGTCGGCGCTCATCATGCGGGAGCGGTCTTCGATGCGGTCGGCCAGCGTCGCCAGTTCCGACTGGGTGCCGGCGGCAAGCTGGCGGCTGGACAGGCTGCTGAGGGTGGCGGCGTTGCGCGACAGCCGCGCCGCCGCGTTCAGGATCGGCAGCTGGCTGGTGGAAAACTCCTGCTCGTCCCGCATCTGGCTGTAGAAGGCGAGGACGGAGACGCCGCCCAGCAGCACCACCAGAAGGAAAATGACAGTCGCCCGCAGCACCACGTAGCGGAATACGCTGCGCCGCCCCCGACCGCCCGCCTGACCACCCGCGCCCATTGCGTCGTAAACCGCCCCACCCTTAGACTGGGCCATGATCCATGGGATCGGGGGGCAGCGCAAACATGTTCTCAACCTTCAAACATCCGGCGGTTGCCGCGGCCTTCGGTCTCGGGCTTGCGGCGGCGGCGATGGCGGCGGCTCCGGCTCCGGCGGCGGCGTCCTCGGTGCTCGACCGGGTGCGGGCGGCGGGGGAGGTGGTGTGCGGCATCGACCAGACCCCCGGCTTCAGCCGCATCGACGAGACCGGCCGGCCGGCCGGGTTCGACGTCGACATGTGCCGCGCCGTCGCGGCGGCGGTGCTGGGCGACCCCGAGGCCATTCGCACCCTGCGCGTCAACACCCGCCACAAGTTCGAGGCGGTGACGGCCGGCGAGATCGACATCGCCTTCGGCATGACCACCTGGACCTTCTCGCGCGATACCGACCTCGGCGTCGTCTTCCCGGTGGTGACGTACTACGACGGCCAGGGCTTCATGGCGTGGGGGGATGCCGGTGTGGCGACGCTCACCGACCTCGCGCGGGTGCCCATCTGCGTCCAGACCGGCACCACCTCGGAAGCCAACCTGCGGGATTTCCTGTCGCCGTTCCCGGATGCCCTGGTGGTGCCGGTGTCATCCAGCGAGGAGAAGTTCACCTCCTTCGCCGAGCGCCGCTGCCTTGCCGTCACCGGCGACCGCAGCGAACTGGCCGCCCAGCGCAGCCGGCGGGCGCTGGATGAAGGGCAATGGCTGCTGCTGCCCGGCGCCATCTCGCGCGAGCCGCTGGGGGCGGTGATCGTCGCCGGCGATCCGCAGTGGTTTTCGGTGGTGCGGTGGGCCCTGCTGGTGCCGATGATCGCCGAGGCCCGCGGTCTGCACAGCGCCCGCCTGCCGCCGGCACCGGCGGAAGGGGCGGCGGCGGCGGACCTGGAGATGTCGCGCCTGGTGGGCGGTGACCCGGCCTTCGGGGCTTCCCTCGGCCTCGACCGAGCCTGGGCGCGGCGGGTGGTGGCGACGGTCGGCTCCTACGCCGAGATCTTCGAGCGCAACCTGGCGCCGCTGGGCATCGACCGCGGCGAGAACACCCTGTGGCGCGACGGCGGCCTGCTCTACGCCCCGCCGCTGCGGTAGGGGCGGGGCGGGTGGTGCCGGCAGCAGGGTTCGAACCCGCGACCCCCTGATTACAAATCAGGTGCTCTACCAGCTGAGCTATACCGGCGTGCCGTCTATATACGCGGCGGCGGGGGCAATCCGCAACCGCTTAGCCGCAGGCACCGACTCGGGCGCCGGGCGGGGGGCCGGCGGGTGGCGCGGCAGTGGCTCGGCGCTGCAGCTTATCAGCGCGTAGAAGCGGCAGCGAATATCGCAGGATGTTGCCAGCGGCGTCGGATTCCGCGGATGCCGCTGCGAGAGTGGATCATTCATTGCAGCCTTGGCGCGCGTCGGGTACCGCTGGGGGACGGGCCGGCGGGTGGAGCAGGCGGGGATGCGGGGTGGATGGCGCAACGGGGGGCGGGCGGCGGCCATGGCGGTGGCGCTGCTGCTGGCGACGGGCGGCCCGGTACGGGCGGCGGCGGCGCCGGATGCCCTGTTCGCGGCCGATCTGCTGCCCGAAACGGTGATGGATCAGGTGGTGACGGCGGTGGCGCTGGAGCCCGACCCGGCCCTGGCGGTGCTGCTGCTGGGCGCGGCGGCGCGGGCGCTGCCGGACCAGCCGCACCAGCTGGCGGAACTGCTGGGCGCCGTCTTGCTGGTGCTTCCCGAGGATGCGGCCGCGCGGCTAGCGGCCGTGCTGGTGGCGCAACTGGGCGGCGAGGACGACGAGCTGCGCCTGCTGCTGGCCGGGGCGGCGGCGGCGGTACTGGGGCGGGAGACGGGCGACGTGCTGGCGGCGGCCGGGCGGCTGTCGGCGTCCGTGATCGCCGGTGCGGCCGGAGGGGGCGGATCGCGGCCGGGGGCGGTGGAGGTGGAGGCGCTGCCGTGGCCCATGATCGACCGCTGGCTCAGCGACCCGGCGCGGGCCGACCTGTGGCTGGTGGCCCTGCGCGACCTGCTGCCGTTCCTGTCCGCCGATGATGTGACGGCGCTGGCCGATGCCTTCGGCCTGACGGCGGAACAGCTGGTGACGCTGCTGGTCGGGGTGCCGCCAGAGGTGGTGCTGGAGCCGGTGCCCGTCGACATCTACATCCCCATCCCCATGCCGCCCGACCCCGACGAGACCGCCAGCCCATGGTGACGGCGGTCGTCCTTCTGGTTCTGGCGCTGGTGACGGTCGCCCTGCCGGCGGCTCCGGCGGCGGCGCAGCAGTCGCCGCCGCTGCCGGCCCCGACCGAACCGCTGGAGCCGCGGCAGGCGGCCCGCAGCGGCTACGCGCCGCAGGGCATCCGCCTCGGCCTCGTGCATCTCTACCCCGATGCCGGCGTCGGCCGCAGCTTCCGCGACGAGACCTTCGCCCATATCGCCGGCGCCAATGCCCACGGCTGGATCACCAGCGCCGAGGCCGACCTGCGGGCCGAGGTGCGGGCCGGACCGTGGGCGGCGGTGGTGCGCGGCGACGTGGCGGAGCGGCAGGGGCCGGCCGCCTTCGTCGGCGACGGCTGGCAGGCGGGCACGCGGGCGGACGTCACCCTCGGCATCGGCCGCCGGGCGGTGGCGGCGGCGGGCGCCGGCTGGCAGCGGCGGCAGGAGGCGCGCACGGCGCCGCTGGCTCCCGGCCAGGGGGCGGAGCCGACGCCGGTCGGCACCACCGACGCCCGGCTGGCGCTGCGCAGCCGCCACGGCACCGTCAGCGCCGCCGTCACCGCCGACGTCCGCCACCTGACCTTCTCCGACGTGCCGCGCCTGGGGATTGCTTGGCTGCCCATGCTGGCCGCCATCGACAACAGCGACCGCGACCGCACCGCCGCCACCCTGGGGGCGGAACTGGCGTGGCAGCCGGGGGAGCTGTCGTCGCTCTACCTCCGCGGCAGCGTCGGGCGCATCGACTATGCCCGTGCCGAGGACGACTTCCTCTACCGCCGCGACGGCGACACGGCGCAGCTGGTGGCCGGCATCGCCCTCGGCCGGCCGGAGCGCTGGCGGCTGTTCGTCGAGGCTGGACCCCTGCGCCGCAGCAGCAGCGACCCGCGCCTGCCGCCGGTGTCCACCCTGGCGGTCAACGGCGGCCTGACGCTGGCGGTGACGCCGCTGGTGACCTCGCAACTGGTGGTCGGGACCGCAATCGCCGAGACCACCCGCCCCGGCGTCACCGCCGTCATCGCCCGCCGCGTCGCCCTGGAGGTGGAGCACGAGGCCCTGCGCAGCCTGGTGCTGCTGTCGACGGCGGAGGCCACCTGGAACCACTACATCGGGCCGGACCGCCACGACGCCTCGCTCGCCTTCGGCAGCGGCGTGCGCTGGCGGCTCGGGCCGGTGCTGCGGCTGGAGATGATGGTGCGGCAGGAACAGTACGAGTCCGATTTCGCCGCCGACAGCTACACCGCCACCGAAGGCACCCTGCGGCTGGCGGCGCGGTTCTGATGCGGCGGTCGCTTCTTGCCCTGCTGGCGCTGTGCCTCGTCGCTCTCGCCCTGCCGGCGCGGGCCGATCCGGCCGCTTACCGCCTGGGGCCGGGGGATGCCCTGCGGGTGACGGTGTTCGGCGAGGACGACCTGTCGGGCGGCTTCACCGTCGACGGCAGCGGCCGGGTGGCCCTGCCGCTGGTGGGCGAGGTGCGGCTGGGCGGCCTCACCCTGCCGGAGGCGGAGGTGGCGGTGACCGGCCTGCTGGCCGACGGCTACCTGCGCTCGCCACGGGTGAGCATCGAAGTCACCAACTTCCGCCCCTTCTACATTCTGGGCGAGGTGCGGACGCCCGGCTCCTACCCCTATGCCGCCGGCATGACGGTGATGACGGCGGTGGCGCTGGCCGGCGGCTTCACCTACCGCGCCGACGAGGACGACGTGGAGATCACCGCCGCCGCCCGTCCCGGCGAGCCCGCTCCGCCGCCGCGGCGGGTGGGCAAGGACGACGTGGTGTTGCCGGGCGACGTGGTGCGCATCGGCGAACGGTTCTTCTGATGGAAGGCTGGCTGCTCCGCCTCGGCCTTGCGGCGGTGGTGCTGGCGCCGCTGCCGCTCGGCAGCTATCGGCCGTGGGCGTGGCAGGGGCTGGCGGCGGCCTTCGCCCTGCTGGCGGCCGCGCAGGCGATGCTGACGGCGGTGGGGCGGGAACGCACGGCGGCGGCGCTGCCGCCGGTCGCCGTCGGGCTGTGGGCTGTCGCCCTGGCGTGGGCGGCGGTGCAGGCGGTCTCCCCCTGGCCGGCGGTGCGGCCGGAGCTGTGGGCGGAGG
>NZ_BAAAEP010000035.1:0-49187 GCF_039523075.1 Caenispirillum bisanense | reverse complement strand
GGACGCCGTGTCGGCCGGGGCGGCGGGCGCCTCGGCCGGCGCCGCGGCACCGGGGGCACCGTCGGCGGCGGGAGCGGTGGTTTCCGCCGGCGGCGGCGCGTCGGGCGCGGTGGCCAGCAGGCTGGAGAAGCGTTCCGGCACGTCCTGGATCAGCTCCGCCATGGAGCGATCCTCGTTGGACATCCAGTACCAGCCGCCATACACCACGGCGCCGACCACGGCGGCCATCAGGATCATGGCGCCGGTGGGCAGGCCGCCTTCGCTGACCGGGGTGGGAAACTCCAGCTCCGCCTTGCGCGGCACGATGGAGGTTTCTTCCTTGTAGCGGCGGACGATCTCGCCGCCGTCCAGGCCGAGGTAGTCGGCATAGGCGCGCACGAAGCCGACCGCGTAGGTCGGACCCGGCAGGTCCTGGTGGCGGCCTTCCTCGATGGCCTGCAGGAAGGTCAGGCGGATGCGCAGGGCCTCGGCCACCTGGGCGATTTCCAGCCCGTGATGCTCACGGTTGGCGCGCAGCAGCGCACCGACGCTTTCCCGCGGCGAGGCATCGACGGACGGCATGTGTTCGGCGTGCACCAAGGCGCAATCTTCCCTAAGACAACTGGGCGAGCCCCTCTCCCGCAGCGGCGGGGCGGGGCACCGCCGGAAAAAGGCGGACGATCCGTCCGGATTACGGCCAACAAGCTACCAAAAGCCGGCAACGCCTAGCAATACATACCCGGCGCCCCGGTCAGGAAAGGGCAACCCCGTGATCCTGCGCGAAGAATCGCAGCTTTTCGCGCACGCTGCGGTCGGGCAGGTCCATGAGGCCGCGGACGTAGTCTTCCGCCGCCCCCACGTCCAGGCTGCGCAGCATCATCTTGACCGGGCCGATGCCGCCCGCCGTCATGGACAGGGTGCGGATGCCGAGGGCGATCAGCGCCAGCGCCTCCAGCGGCCGGCCGGCCATCTCGCCGCAGATGGACAGCGGCGTGCCGGCGGCCCGGCACTGGCGGGCAATCTGATCCACCGCCCGCAGCACCGCCGGCGACAGGACGTCGTAGCGGTCGGCGATCTTCGGATTGCCGCGGTCGCAGGCGAACAGGAACTGCACCAGGTCGTTGGAGCCGAGCGACACGAAATCCACCCGCGGCAGCAGCTGCGGCAGCTGCCAGATCAGCGCCGGCACCTCCAGCATGGTGCCGACCTTCAGGCCGGACGGCATCGCCTCGGGCCCGTGCAGGCGGGCCTCGCGCTCCAGCTCCATGTCGAGCAGGCGGCGGGCGGCCACCAGTTCGGCCACCTCGGAGATCATCGGGAACATCACCCGCAGCTCGCGCCCGCGCGCCGCCCGGATCAGCGCCCGCAGCTGCGCCCGCAGGATGGCCGGGCGGTCGAGGGAGATGCGGATGGACCGCCAGCCGAGCGCCGGATTGTCCTCCGGCTGGCCGTGCCAGTAGGGCAGCACCTTGTCGGAGCCGACGTCGAGGGTGCGGAACACCACCGGCCGGTCGCCGGCGGCATCCAGGATGCGGCCGTAGAGCTGCGCCTGATCCTCCACCTGCGGCAGGCTGGCGCGGGCCATGAACGGCACCTCGGTGCGATAGAGGCCGATGCCGGTCGCCCCGGTCTCGTCCAGGTGCGGCAGGTCCATCAGCAGCCCGGCGTTCAGCATCAGCGTCACCGGGATGCCGTCGCGGGTGACCGCCGGCTCGTTCTTCAGCGCTGAATAGGCGGCGAGCTTGCGGCGGCGGTGTTTCAGGCTCTTTTCAAAGGCTTCGCGGACGTCGTCGCCAGGGCGGATGAACACCTGCCCGTGGTCGCCGTCGAGGATGACCGGGTCGTAGGGCTCCACCTTGGTCAGCACGCCGGCCACCCGCGCCACCACCGGAATGCCGAGGGCGCGGGCAATGATGACGGCATGCATGGTGCGCGAGCCTTCCTCCATCACCAGGCCGCGCAGCTTGGTGCGGTCGTAGTCCAGCAGCTCGGTGGGGCCGAGGTTGCGGCACACCAGCACCGCATCGTCGGGCAGGGCGCCGCGGCTGGCCGCCTGCTCGCCGCCCACCAGGTGGAACAGCAGGCGGTTGGCGAGGTCTTCCAGGTCGTGCAGGCGCTCGCGGATGTAGGGGTCGCTGACGTGCGCCATGCGCACGCGGGTGTCGTCGTGGACCTTCTGCACCGCCGCCTCGGCGGTCAGGCCGGAGGCGATGGCCTCATTGATCTTGGTGATCCAGCCGGTGTCCTCGGCGAACATGCGGTAGGTTTCGAGCACGTCGCGGAAATCGCCGAAGCCGTCGCCGGCATGGCTCTTGACGGTGTCGTCGTCGAGCATGCCGTCCACTTCGGCGCGCAGGGTGGCGAGCGCCGCGCGCACCCGCTCCAGCTCCGCCTCCGGGTCTTCCGACACCAGCCGGCCGACCCGCACCTGCGGCTGGTGCAGCACCGCCACGCCGATGCCGACGCCGGGGTTCAGGCCCATGCCTTCCAGGCGCAGCGGCAGCAGGGCGTTGCCGTCCACCGGCAGCAGTTCCTGCCGGTTGACCAGCTGCGCCACCGTCAGCAGTTCGGCCGTCACCATGGCGACGGTTTCCAGCGTCTCCACCTCTTCCTCGTGGTAGACCCGCTCCTCGCGGTTCTGCACCACCAGCACGCCGACCACGCGGCCGCCGCGCACGATGGGGACGCCCATCAGGGAATGATAGAGTTCCTCGCCGGTTTCAGGCCGGTAGGCGAAGGCCGGGTGGGACCAGGCATCGGCCAGGGCGATGGGGCGGGCATGGGCGGCGATCTCGCCCACCAGGCCCTCGCCCACCCGCAGGCGGGTGTTGTGGACGGCGGACTGCAGCAGGCCGTGGGTGGCGAACAGCTCCAGCACCTCGCCGGCGCGCATGACGTAGCAGGAGCAGACCTCGGCGGCATAGCTCTCGGCGATCAGGGTGACCACCTTGTCGAGCCGTTCCTGCGGCTGGCCGCTGCCGGCCATGACGTCGCGCAGACGCCCCAGCAGGCGGCGCGGCCCGCTGGCGTCGTAGCTCACATTGGCCATCCGGCCGGAGCCGTCGTGGGTGCGCATCGGTCGCCCCCTGCCCCTTCCCCTGTTGCGTCACCCCCCTGCCCGGGGGAGTCTTCTGCCAAGGCTGCGTCAGGCGACCTTCGCCTGCAAGGATTCGATGGCCTGGGCGATCAGTTCGGCAATGATTTCAGCCGTCGGCTGTTCCCGCGTCACCAGCCCGACCGACTGGCCGGCCATCAGCGAGCCGTATTCCACGTCGCCTTCCACCACTGCCCGGCGCAGGGCGCCGGCCCAGAAATGCTCGATCTCCAGCTGTGCCGTCTTCTGGTCGATCTCGCCGCGGCGGAAACGGTCGATGACGTCCCGCTGGGTCTCCAGGAACTTCTGCGTGCCCTTGTTGACCAGAGCGCGCACGGGGATGACCGGGAAGGCCGGGTCCAGTTGCACCGTCGGCACCGCGTCGCGGGCGCTGGCGCGGATGAACGCCTGCTTGAAGTTGGGATGGGCGACGCATTCGGTGGCGCAGACGAAGCGGGTGCCGATCTGCACGCCGGCCGCGCCCATCTCCAGGTAGCTCACCACCGCCTCGCCGCGGCCGATGCCGCCGGCCACGAACACCGGCACCTCGCGGGTGTGGGGCAGGATTTCCTGCACCAGCACGCTGGTCGACACCGGGCCGATGTGGCCGCCGGCTTCCGCCCCTTCGATCACCAGGGCATCGACGCCGGACCGCACCAGCTTCTTCGCCAGCACCAGGGCCGGCGCGAAGCAGACCACCCGGGCGCCGGTTTCCTTCACCCGCTTGATGGCGGCAGTCGACGGCAGGCCGCCGGCCAGCACCACATGCCCCACCCCGTTGTCGGCGCAGACGTCGATCAGCCGGTCGAGGTCCGGGTGCATGGTGATCAGGTTGACGCCGAAGGGGCGCGCGGTCAGCGCCCGCGTGCCCTTGATTTCGGCGTCCAGCAGCTCCGGGCTCATGGAGCCGCAGGCGATGACCCCGAAGGCCCCGGCGTTGGAGATGGCCGCCACCAGGTGACGTTCCGACACCCACGACATGGCGCCGCCGAGGATCGCGACCTCGCAGCCGAGGAACTCGCGCCCCTGCTGCCACAGCCGATCCAGGCGCTGCCGCGCCGCTTCCAGACTCGTCACCCGGTCTCTCCCAGCTTGCCGAAGACGGACGCGGCTTACGCCGCGTCCAGGCCGTATGCGGTGTGCAGGGCGCGCAGGGCCAGCTCGGTGTAGTCCTCGGCGATCAGCACCGACACCTTGATCTCGGAGGTGGAGATCACCTGGATGTTGATGCTCTTGTCGGCCAGGGCCTGGAACATGGTCTGGGCGACACCGGCGTGGCTGCGCATGCCAACGCCAATGACCGAGATCTTCACCACGTTGCTGTCGGCCATCAGGCTCTGGAAGCCGAGCGACTCCTTGTTGTCCTCCAGCAGCTTGACGGCGCGCTGCAGATCGCCCTTGGCGACCGTGAAGGTCAGGTCGGTGGCCTTGCCGTCGTCGGACACGTTCTGCACGATCATGTCGACGTTGATGTTGCCGGCGGTGAGCGGGCCGAAGATGGAGGCGGCGACGCCGGGGCGGTCGGCAACCTTCACCAGGGTGATCTTCGCTTCGTCGCGGGAGTAGGCGATGCCGCTGACCAGTTCTTTTTCCACGATCTCGTCCTCGTCGCAGACCAGAGTACCAGGGGTGTCGGGGGCGAAGGTGGAGCGCACCTGCAGGCGCACCCGGTGCTTCATCGCCATCTCGACGGAGCGGGTCTGGAGCACCTTGGCGCCGAGCGACGCGCTCTCCAGCATTTCCTCGTAGGTGATCTTGTGCAGCTTGCGGGCCTTCGGCACGATCCGCGGGTCGGTCGTGTAGACGCCGTCGACATCGGTGTAGATGTCGCACAGGTCGGCCTTCAGCGCCGCCGCCATGGCCACCGCCGAGGTGTCGGAGCCGCCGCGGCCGAGGGTGGTGATGCGGTTGTCCGGGCCGATGCCCTGGAACCCGGCGATCACCGGCACCTGGCCCTGGGCCATGCGCTCCAGCATCAGCGTGGTGTCGATGTCGAGGATGCGCGCCTTGCCGTGGGCGTCGTCGGTGCGGATCGGGATCTGCCAGCCGCACCACGAGCGGGCGTTGACACCCAGCTCCTGCAGCGCCAGGGCCAGCAGGCCGATGGTCACCTGTTCGCCGGTGGCGACGACGGCGTCATATTCGCGGGCGTCGTGCATCGGCGCGATCTGGCGGCAGTAGTCGACCAGCTTGTTGGTCTCGCCGGACATGGCGGAGACGACCACCGCCACCTCGTTGCCGGCATCGACCTCTTTCTTGACCAGCTGCGCCACGTTCTTGATGCGCTCGATGTCACCGACCGAGGTGCCGCCGAATTTCATTACGATGCGGGCCATGGGGGAGATCGTCCCTTCCGTCCTGTGAGCGTCCCAAGCGAGGCGGCGGTGATCCGGTCTGCGCGCGATGGAAGTGCCCCCTCCCCTCGCGCTCGCCGGTTGCCCCGCCGCACGGGCGCGTATACATACTCTGTCCGTGGCAGGGAGGCAAGGGAAGCCCCGCCCGGCGGCGGACATCTTCCGCCGCGCCCCGCCCCGTCGACCCCGGCAGCCGCAGGAGCCCGCCATGACCGTCGCCACCGCCGCCCGTTCCACCGCATCCGCCGAGGAAATGGCCAAGTTCGAGGCCATGGCCGATGCCTGGTGGGACCCGGAGGGCAAGTTCCGGCCGCTGCACAAGTTCAACCCGGCCCGCATCGCCTTCATCCGCGACACCCTGGCCGCCCACTTCGGCCGCGACATCACCGCCGAGCGCCCGTTCGACGGCCTGACGCTGCTCGACATCGGCTGCGGCGGCGGCCTGCTGTCGGAGCCCATGGCGCGCCTCGGCTTCACCGTCACCGGGCTGGACGCGGTGGAGAAGAACATCGGCGTCGCCCGCGTCCACGCCGCCCGCTCCGGCCTCGCCATCGACTACCGCTGCCAGCTGGCCGAAGGCCTGCTGGCCGAGGGCGCGGCCTTCGACGTGGTGCTGAGCATGGAAGTGGTGGAGCACGTGGCCGACGTGCCGCTGTTCCTGCGCACCTGCGGCGAACTGGTGCGGCCGGGCGGGGCGCTGATCGCCGCCACCCTCAACCGCACCCTGAAGAGCCTCGCCCTGGCCAAGATCGGCGCCGAGTACATCCTGCGCTGGGTGCCGGCCGGAACCCACGACTGGCGCAAGTTCGTCAAGCCGTCGGAACTGGCCGACGGCCTGCGCGCCGGCGGGCTGGTGGTGGAGCAGCTGCGCGGCATGACCTACAACCCGCTGATGGACAGCTGGTCGATCACCGGCGACCTCGACGTCAATTACATGCTGAGCGCGGTGAAGCCGGGGTGAACGTGTTGCGTTCATAGACGCGACGCGGGTATACTGCACGATGATCCGTGACTTCATCGACAGGGATGCCGAAGGCCTCTTCCATGGTCGGCTGTCGAAGCGCCTGCCGCCGGACATTCAGCGCAGTGCCCAGCGCAAGCTGCGGCTGCTGCATCAGGCGCGGGAGCTGCGCGACCTGCTCGCGCCGCCCGGCAACCGGCTGGAGGCGTTGAAGGGCGACCGCGCCGGCCAGCACAGCATCCGGATCAACGGGCAGTGGCGGATCTGCTTCGTCTGGCGCGACGGCGGCGCCGAGCGGGTCGAGATCGTCGACTATCATTGAGGAGGGCACGCGTGCGCGACCTACCCCCCATCCATCCCGGCGAGCAGCTGCGCGAGGAATTCATGGTGCCGCTCGGCCTCTCGGCCTATGCCCTCGCCAAGGCTCTCGACGTTCCGGTCAGCCGCATCCAGGCGATCATCAAGGAACGGCGGGGCATCAGCGGCGACACGGCCTTGCGCCTCGCCCGCTACTTCGATACCACGCCCGAGTTCTGGCTGAACATGCAGCGCGATTTCGACCTGGAAACCGCTGCCGTGGCCTCCGGCGAGGAGATCCGCCGCAAGGTGACGCCCCGCGCCGCCTGAGCTGCTCCGGCGCCGCTCAATCCCGCCAGAAGCGCGGCGCCAGCAGGACCAGGACGGTGAAGAACTCCAGGCGGCCGAGCAGCATGCCGGCGCTCAGCAGCCATTTGGCGCCGTCCGGCAGGGTGGCGAAGTTGCCGGCCGGGCCGATGATCGGGCCGAGGCCGGGGCCGACGTTGGACACCGCCGTGGCGGCGCCGGAGATGGCCGTCACCCAATCGAGGCCCCACAGGCCCAGCAGCAGGGCGATGCTGCCGACGGTGCCGACGTAGACGAAGAAGAACAGCAGCACCGATCCCGCCACTTCCTCGCCGATGGGCTGGCCGTTGTAGAGCCGGGGCGCCACCGCGTTGGGCGAGATCAGGCGGCGCAGGTGGCTGGTGAACAGCGTCCACGACACCTGGAAGCGGAAGATCTTGATGCCGCCGGCGGTGGAGCCGTTGCAGCCGCCGACGAAGGTCAGGGCGAAGAAGGCCGCCACCGCGAAGGCGCCCCACAGGGTGTAGTCGGTGGTGGCATAGCCGGTGGTGGTCACCACCGACGTCACGTTGAAGGCCACCAGGGTCAGCGCCCGGAAGAAGCCGATCCCCTCGTCCACCGCCAGCCAGGCGGCGAGGAACAGGGTCACGAAGCCGAGGAAGCCGACGAAGGCCTTCACCTGGCTGTCGTGGATGAGCGGGCGCAGGCCGCCGCGCACCATCTTCAGGTAGAGCACGAAAGGCAGCGCCCCGGCGGCCATGAAGATGGTGCCGATCCAGTGGATGAGCGCGCTGTCGAAATGCCCCATGGAGGCATCGGAGGTGGAATAGCCGCCGGTGGACAGGGTGGTCATGGCGTGGTTCATCGCCTCGAACGGCGTCATGCCGGCCAGGCTGTAGAGCACGCCGCACACCACGGTCAGCACCACATAGACCGCCAGGGTCGCCAGCCCCAGTTGGTTCACCTTGGCCATCACCTTCTCCGACCGGTCGGAGCTTTCCATGCGGAACAGCTGCATGCCGCCGACGCGCAGGAAGGGCAGCAGCACGATGGCCATGACGATGATGCCGATTCCCCCCAGCCACTGCAGCACGCTGCGCCACACCAGCACGCCCGGCGGCGCGGTATCCAGCCCGATGAGCACGGTGGACCCGGTGGTGGTCAGGCCGGAGATGGCCTCGAAGAACGCATCGGTGTAGCTGAGATCAAGGCGGGAGAAGACGAAGGGGATGGCCGAGAAACCGGCGGTGAACACCCAGCCGAACACCGTTAGCAGAAAGGCCTGCCGCAGCGACATGGTGATGGTGCTGGTGCGGTTGGTGGTGATCAGCATGCCGCCGACCAGCACCGTGAAGCCGCCGCCGATGAAGAACCCGCGCCAGTCGATGTCCCCATAGGCCAGATCGACGATGCCCGGCACCAGCATCGCCAGCCCGACGACGGTGATCAGCAGACCGATCACATAGAGGACCGGCTGCAGGGAGAGTCTGTTCAAGGCAGGGCCTTCCGAAGGGCGTCAGGAAACCGGGCGGCGCCAGGGGATGGTCGCGAAGGCCACCCCTTCCTCGCGCAGGGCTTCGGCTTCCTCGCGCGTGGTCTCGCCGTAGATGCCGCGGGTTTCCGTCTCGCCGTAGTGGATGCGGCGCGCTTCCTCGGCGAAGCGGTCGCCGACGTAGTCGCAGTTGTCCTGCACCGCCTTCTGCAGCTGGCCGAGCGCCTCCGCCAGCTTGCGCACGGTCTCGGCCGCCTTGCCGTGGTCGCCGGCCATCATGGCCGTGGCGGCGGCGGCAGGGGCAGGCGGCTGAGCCGCCGCGCCGGCGGCAGCAGCGGCCTCGGTCGCTGGAGTGGCGGCGCGGGTGGCGCCCTTGCGGCCGATGGCGGGAGCCATCAGCGCCTTGCGCACCTTGGTGTCGCCGCACACCGGGCACTCGACGGCGCCGGCGGCGGCCATGGAGTCATAGGCGGCGCTGTCGCGGAACCAGGACTCGAAGCGGTGCTCGTTCGAACACAGCAGATCGTAGAGAATCATGGCGGCCCGACCCGTTCAGACGTGCGCCAGCTTTACCGCAGGTGCCCGGTCGTGACAAGCTCGCCGAACAGGATGCCCTTGCCGGAGGCCTCGCCCGCCATGGATGCCACCCCCTGCCAGCAGCAGCGCAGCAAGCCCGCCGGCACCACTCCGCCGTCGCCCTGGGTGCGGCGCTGGGGCGCGCTGGTGCCGGAGGGCGGTACGGTCCTCGACGTCGCCTGTGGCTGGGGCCGTCACCTGCGCTGGTTCGCCGAGGGCGGCTTCCGCGTCACCGGCGTCGACCGCGACACCTCCCTGCTGGCGGACCTGGGGGCGCAGGCCGAGATCCTGTCCTACGACCTGGAGGACGGCTCCCCCTGGCCCTTCCCCGACCGCACCTTCGATGCGGTGGTGGTCACCAACTACCTGTTCCGCCCGCTGTTCCCCGCCCTGGCGGCAGCGGTCGCCCCCGGCGGGGTGCTGATCTACGAGACCTTCATGGTCGGCAACGAGGCCTACGGCCGCCCGCGCAACCCCGATCACCTGCTCACCGCCGGCGAGTTGCTGTCCGCCTTCCCGGGCCTTCAGACCGTCGGCTTCGAGCAGGGCAAGGTGGACACCTGCGGCACCGGCGTGGTGCAGCGGCTGGCGGCGGTGCGCACGGCGGAACCCGTCCCCCTGCCCTGACCCCGTCCCCTCCCCCTTCCCGCCCCTCGTCCCGCCCGGAAAAAGGCCTTGCCTCCGGATCCCGCCTGTGTTGAGAATGATTATCAGTTTCATAACTCCGCAGCCGAGCGAGGTCCGCCGTGTCCCTCATCCGCCTTCAGATGACGCGCCGTCGCATCGACGAGATTCCGGGCAAGTGGCATTGCAGCATCATCGGCACCTGCCTGCCGCTGGCCGATCTGCGCAAGATCGCCGCCAAGGCGCGCATGGACCTTTCCGCCAGCGCCGATGACTACCACGTCCATGGCGCCGTGGTGCATCACTGCGGCTCGTCCCGCCTGCTGTCGCGGCTGGTGACCAAGGCGCTGGACAAGCGTTTTCCGGCCCACATCGCCCGCTTCGCCCGCGCCGAGACGGAGGCAGACCTCGCCGCCCTGTGGAAGCAGCATGTGGACAGCGGCGACGTACCCGGCGCCTACTGGGCGCTGATGTCGCACCCGGTGGATTGCGGCCTGCTGCGCCAGCATGCCTATGGCGAGGTCCACATGCTGTCGCACCTGTCCGGCGCCTCGCAGCGGGTGGACATGCGCCGGCAGGCGGAGCTGGAACGCCAGCTGGCCGACCGCGCCGCCGAGGTCGAGGCCCTGGGCGCCGAGCGCAGCCGCTGGCGCACCACCGAAGCGGCCCTGCGCCACGATCTGGCGATGATGGACCTGCACCGCCGCCGGGCGGAAGACCTGGAGCAGCGGCTGGCGGACCTGGAAAGCGGCGCCGCCATCACCGAGGCGCGGCAGGCCCTGCGCGACGAGAAGGCGGAAAGCGACCGCCTGCGCCTGCGCGTCGACCGCCTGACCGGCCAGCTGGACCGTCTGCGGGAGGAAATCGGCGAACTGACCGAGCACAACGCCCGCCTCGTTGCCCGCACCGCCGACCTGGAACTGCGCCTGTGCGAAACCGCCGGCTGCCCCATCGCCGGCCGCCCGGCCGCGCCGCCGGCCGCCGCCAACGACGAGCCCTTCGACCTCGCCCGCCGCCGCATCCTCTATGTCGGCGGCATGGGGCGGACGGTGGCCCACCTGAAGGCCATCGTCGACCGCCACAACGGCGAGTTCATCCACCACGACGGCGGGCTGGAGGACGGGTCGGAACGGCTGGACGGCGCCCTGTCGCAGGCCGACGCGGTGCTATGCCCGGTCACCTGCATCAGCCACGACGCCGTCGACCGCATCAAGCGCAGCTGCCGCCGCTCGTGCAAGGCCTTCATGCCGCTGCCGAGCCACAGCGTCTCCACCTTCGTGCGGGCGCTGCGGGTAGTCGGCCGCGGCCCCCTGCCCTACGTGCCCATGGCGGCGGAGTGAGGCGGAGGCGGGGCTTTTTAACCACCAAGACACCAAGACACCAAGGCGGAGGAGCCTGCCGGCGCATCGTCACCCGGCCTTGGCGCTTCACCACGTCTTCGCCGAAGGCATGAATACTCTGCTGCGCAGGGCGTGGCGGGGACCGGCGCCTCCCGCCTGCCCCCGCCTCTTGGTGTCTTGGTGTCTTGGTGGTTCAAAAACCCACCCCGGCCTTAGGCGAACCGCCGCCGCGGCACCGCCTCGTGGTCTTTCATGACCATGCCGGTCACCGCATCCACCTCCTGCAGCACCACGTCGTAGCCCCACAGGTTGGCGAGGTGGCGCAGCACGGCCTTGGCGCCGGCCTCGTCCAGCAGGATGCCGTTCACCACCCGGTGTTGCAGCACCAACCGGCGGTTGCCCGCCAGGTCGACGTCGATGACCTGGATGTCCGGGTCCGCCCAGGCGATGTCGTACTGGCGCGCCAGCATCTCCCGCACCCGGCGGTAGCCGCGTTCGTTGTGGATGGCCGCCACCGCCAGCACCGGCTCGTCGGCATCGTCCTCCAGTTCGAACAGGTGGAAGTCGCGGATCACCTGCGGGCCGAGGAACTGCAGCACGAAACTCTCATCGCGGTAATTGGCCCACACGTCGCGCAGCACCGCCATGGGGTCGCCCGATCCGGCGATGGCGGGGAACCACTCGCGGTCCTCATCGGTGGGGTGCAGGCACATGCGCTCGATGTCCTTCATGATGGCGAAGCCGAGCGCGTAGGGGTTGATGCCGGAATAGCGCGGATCGTCGAATTCCGGCTGGAAGACCACGTTGGTGTGGCTTTGCAGGAACTCCAGATAGGCGCCGTCGGTGATCAGGCCGCGGTCGTGCAGGCGGGTCATGATGGTGTGGTGGACGAAGGTGGCGCAGCCCTCGTTCATCACCTTGGTCTGGCGCTGCGGGTAGAAATACTGGGCGATGTTGCGCACGATACGCAGGATTTCCCGCTGCCAGTTCTTCAGGTTGGGCGCCGTCTTTTCCAGGAAGTAGAGCACGTTCTCCTGCGGCAGTTGCAGCAGGGAGCGGCGGCGGTTTTCCTCGGCGGAGGCGTCGGCGGCGGTCTTCGGCGCCTGCGGCACGGTGCGCCAGAGGTCGTTGTAGATGCGCTCCTGATGCTCCTGCCGCTCGCGGGCGCGGAGTTCCTCCGACCGCAGGTCCGGCGTCTTCTTGCGCGGGTAGCGGAACACCCCCTGGCTGTTCAGGGCGTGGGCGGCATCCAGCAACTGCTCCACCGCCGTCTGGCCGTGGCGTTCCTCGCAATCGGCGATGTAGCTCTGGGCGAAGGCGAGGTAGTCGAGGATGCTCTCGGCATCGGTCCACTGGCGGAACAGGTAGTTGTTCTTGAAGAAGTGGTTGTGGCCGAAGGCCGCGTGCGCGATGACCAGCGTCTGCATGGTCGCCGAGTTCTCCTCCATCACGTAGGAGATGCACGGGCTGGAGTTGATGACGATTTCATAGGCGAGCCCCCGCATGCCCTTGCGGTAGAGCATTTCATGCTGGGCGAAGTGCTTGCCGAAGGACCAGTGCTTGTACAGCAGCGGCAACGCCGAGGACGAATAGGCGTCGAGCATCTGCTCGGTGGTGATGACCTCGATCTGGTTGGGGTAGACGTCGAGCCCCAGTTCGCCGATCGCGATCTCCTCGATGGCTGCGTGCACCCGGCGCAGGGTGTCGAAATCCCAGTCGGCGCCGGTGTAGAGGGGCTTGGGCCGGTCGGTGGCGACGGCAGGGGCCGCGGGCGCTGGGCTCATGTCACCTCCTTCGCTGACGGTTCGGCATCGCGCTGGAACAGGTCGCGGAACACGGGGAAGATGTCGCGGCGGTGGCGTACCTTGCGCATGGCCAGCGGTGCGCCGGGCTTGATCAGCACCTTGTAGGTGCGCCACAGGTCGGTGTCGCGGCGGATGGGGCCGGCGGGCATGAAGTCGTCGTCGCGGCCGACCTCGATATAGGCGTAGTACTGGCACACCGGCAGGATGACGTCGGCCATCAGCGCCGCCGTCTTGTGGGCGTCGATGGAGGTGTTGTCGCCGTCCGACGCCTGGGCGGCATAGATGTTCCAGTCGGAGGTGGGGTAACGCTCGCGCACCACCCGGGCCATTTCCTCCAGCGCCGTCGACACCACCGTGCCGCCGGTTTCCGGGCTGTGGAAGAAGGTGTCCTCGTCCACCTCCTGCGCGACGTGGGTGTGGCGGATGAACACCACGTCCACATGGCGGTAGCGCCGGGTGAGGAAGATGTGCAGCAGCATGAAGAACCGCTTGGCGAGATCCTTCATGTCCTCGGTCATGGAGCCCGAGACGTCCATCAGGCAGAACATCACCGCCCGCGCGATGGGCTTCGGCACGCTCTCGAACCGCTTGTAGCGCACGTCCAGCGGATCGACGTAGGGGATGCGGATGGTGCGGGCGAGCAGGCCCTCCAGCTGCTCCATCAGGTCGGCCAGCCGGCGCGGGTCCTTGCCGGTCCGCTCCAGCGCCTCGATCTCCTCCCGCAGGGCGCGGATCTCGGCGGCCCGCGGGCGCTTCAGGGCAAGCCGGCGGGACAGGCTGTTGCGCATGGTGCGGGCCAGCGCCAGGTTGGCCGGCGAGCCGGAGGCGGCATAGCCCGCCCGCTGCAGGCTGGTGCTTTCCGACGTGCTGAGGCGCCGCTTCACCAGATCGGGCAGTTCCAGGTCTTCCAGGAACAGGTCGACGAATTCGTCCCGCGACAGCATGAAGCGGAAGTCGTCCTCGCCGCCGCCGTCGGGGCTGCCCTCGTTGCCCCGCCCGCCGCCGCCGGGGGGCGGCCGCGGGATCTTGTCGCCTTCCAGATACTCCTTGTTGCCCGGCAGCACGTGGTTGCGCAATCCGCCGCTGCGGCCGTGGGCGAAGCCCGGTTCATTGACACCGTCACGCGGGATGGACAGTTCCCCGCCCTGCTCCACATCGCGGATGCCGCGCTGCGAGCTGCTTTCGTGCACCGCCTTGCGGATCAGGGCCTTCGCCCGGCGCAGGAAGCGCTGTCTGTTCGGCAGGCTCTTTCCCTTCGGATTGAGCCGGCGGTCGATGATGTGCATGAAGAGGTCCTATCCTGCCTCGCCACCGTCGCCGTCTCCGCCTTACCCGGCGTGTTTCACCCGCATGTACCACTCCACCAGGCGGCGGACCTGGCGTTCGGTGTAGCCGCGTTCGATCATGCGCTCCACGAAATCGGCGTGTTTCTTGTCGGTGTCGCTGTCCTTCTTGGAGCCGAAGCTGATGACCGGCAACAGTTCCTCCACCTGGCTGAACATGCGCCGTTCGATGACCGTGCGGATCTTCTCGTAGGAGGTCCACTCCGGGTTCTTGCCGTTGTTGCTGGCCCGCGCCCGCAGGGCGAACTTCACCACCTCGTTGCGGAAGTCCTTGGGGTTGGCGATGCCAGCCGGCTTCTCGATCTTGCTCAGTTCCTGATCGAGCAGCGCCCGGTCCAGCAGCTGGCCGGTATCGGGGTCCTTGAAGTCCTGGTCCTCGACCCAGGCGTCGGCATAGTCGACGTAGCGGTCGAACAGGTTCTGGCCGTAGTCGTGATAGCTCTCCAGATAGGCCTTCTGGATCTCGTGGCCGATGAACTCGGCATAGCGCGGCGCCAGTTCGGCCTTGATGAACTCCATGTACCGCTTCTCGGCCTCGTCCGGCAGCTGTTCCTGGCGGATGGCGTGTTCCAGCACATACATCAGGTGGACCGGGTCGGCCGCCACCTCCTGGGTGTCGTGGTTGTAGGTGGCCGCCAGCACCTTGAAGGCGAAGCGGGTGGAGATGCCGTTCATGCCCTCGTCCACACCCGCCGCATCCTTGTATTCCTGCAGGGAGCGGGCGCGCGGATCGACCTCCTTCAGGCTTTCGCCGTCGTAGACCCGCATCTTGCTGTAGGCGTTGGAGTTTTCATGCTCGCGCAGGCGCGACAGCACGGCGAAGCGGGCCAGCATCTGCAGGGTGCCGGGCGCGCACGGGGCCGCCGCCAGTTCCGAGTTGGTGATGAGCTTGTCGTAGATCTTCTGCTCTTCCGTCACCCGCAGGCAGTACGGCACCTTGATGACGTAGATGCGGTCGATGAAGGCTTCGTTGTTCTTGTTGTTCTTGAAGGTCTGCCACTCCGCTTCGTTGGAGTGGGCCATGACGATGCCCTGGAACGGGATGGCGCCGATGTTTTCGGTGCCGACATAGTTGCCTTCCTGCGTGGCGGTCAGCAGGGGGTGCAGCATCTTGATGGGCGCCTTGAACATCTCGACGAATTCGAGCATGCCCTGGTTGGCGCGGTTGAGCCCGCCCGAGTAGCTGTAGGCATCGGGGTCGTTCTGGGCGTGCAGTTCCAGGCGGCGGATATCCACCTTGCCGACCAGGGAGCTGACATCCTGGTTGTTCTCGTCGCCCGGCTCCGTCTTGGCGATGCCGATCTGGCGCAGCCGGCTCGGGTGAAGCTTGGCGACCTTGAAGCGGGAAACGTCGCCGCCGAATTCATCCAGCCGCTTGACGCACCACGGGCTCATCAGCCCGGTGAGGCGCCGGCGCGGGATGCCGTAGCGGTCTTCCAGCATCGGCCCCAGGCGTTCCGGTTCGAACAGGCCGAGCGGGCTTTCGAACACCGGACTGAGTTCGTCGCCGGCCTTCAGCACATAGATCGGGTGGGCTTCCATCAGCGCCTTCAGGCGCTCCGCCAGCGACGACTTGCCGCCGCCCACGGGCCCGAGCAGGTAGAGGATCTGCTTGCGCTCCTCCAGCCCCTGCGCCGCGTGGCGGAAGAAGCTGACGATGCGCTCGATGGTCTCCTCCATGCCGTAGAACTCGGAGAAGGCCGGATAGACCTTGATGGTGCGGTTCATGAAGATGCGGCCGAGGCGCGGGTCCTTGGCCGTGTCCACCACCTCCGGCTCGCCGATGGCGGCCAGGATGCGCTCGGCAGCGGTGGCGTACATCATCGGGTCTTCCCGGCACCCTTCAAGGTATTCGCCAAGAGACATCACGGTCTCGCGGCGGCCCTCGTAGCTGCTCACGAAGTCCCTGAAAAGTTCGTCAGCCAGAACCATCCGACTCTCCCTGCGAGGTTTGTCCGATCAGTGCGGCATGCCCGTCCGAACGTGCATGCGCCTTGCCCCCAATTCACCGCGAATTGGCACGGTCCCGTTCGACTGCTACTGGGTAAAAGAGCGCTTCAGTCTTGCGACGTTTCGCAGGCAGCGCGGACGACCCCAGGCGGGTCGGTGCTCTCTTGGCGGAGCCTGGGCGGCCGGTCCCTGCGATACCCTCGCCAGCCATGCCCTGGATTTCAGGGTAACGCCGAAGACGCTTTTCTTTCATCACTTTCTTGCGCCTCACGGGAATAATCTGGGGGCTTAGGCCGGGCGGCACCAGTGTCACCGTGAAATTTCCATGCTGGCGAAGGGGGCCCCGCCGCACTGCCGCACGCAAAAGAAGAACGGCGCAGACCCTTGTTCGGGTCCGCGCCGCTGAAAAGGTTTTGCCGTCTCCGGCCGCCCCGGGGTGAGGCGGCCGGCAGGCGCCGGTGGCTCAGGTGAGCACCGGCTCCGGCTCGCTGCTGCTGCCGCCGGCCGATCCGGCATGGTCGTCGAAGGTGACGGTGCCCGAGCTGTCGTCGCCGCCGCTGCCGCCGGCATCGCCGCCGGAGCCGCTGCCGCTGTCGGCGGAGCCGCCGTCGGTGCCGCCGGCCTTGTCGACCTCCACCTCGTAGACCAGCCCGCCGGTGCCGTCGGTGGGCGTGATGGTGATGGTGGCCGGGCCTTCCACTTCCTCGATCCAGCTGCTGCCGGCGCCGGTGCTGTCCATCATCACCAGCGTATCGGCGCCGCCGGCGGTGTCGATGACGGTAACGGCATTGGCCGGATCAGCCCCGACACCGTAGACGAACAGGTCGTCGCCGCCGGTGCCGACCAGGGTGGCGGTATCGGCCGTGGTGAAGAACAGGTTGCCGCGGGCGCCGTCGTCCAGGGTCAGGTCGTCCTGGATGTTGGCCTGGGCGGTGATGGTGCCGGTGGCCCCGGCGCTGTCGACCACGGTGACCGTGAAGTCGCGCACGCCGGCGTCCAGGGTGCCGTCGCCGCTGGTCAGGATCACGCTTTCCGCCAGCTTCTGGTACACCGCGTGGCTGGCATCGCCCGAGAAGGTGAGCGTGTTGGTGCCCGCCTCATAGCTGATGGCGATCTGCGCCCCGTCGACCTCCACCTCCAGACGCCCGTTGTAAGGGTTGAAGGTGACCGTCTGGCCAGTGATGCCGAGGGTGTCCCCCGGCTGGCGGCCGTTGGTGATGGCCACCATCATGGCCTTCAAGTAATCGCCCACGTCCACGTCGGCGATCACCACCGAGGCGCCGGTGCCGTCGCCATCCGGGAAGATGCGGATGGGATCGCCGCCGTTGCCGATGATCTGGCCGGTGGTATGGGCGCCGATGGTGGGCGCGTCGTTGGTGGGCGTCACCTCCACATCCAGGCTGGCGAAGGTGGAGGCGGTGGTGCTGCCTTCCAGCGCGCGGGCTTCGAGACCGAGGGTGATGGTGCCGTTCCAGTCGGGCGGCGTTACCATGCGCAGGTCGGCGATGTCGCCGCCGTCGATGGTCCACACCAGATCGCTGCCGATCAGTTCCGCCACATAGGGCGTGGTGCCCTTGCCGAAGAACAGGGTGTCGGCCGGCGCGCCGGTGATGATCAGCTTCAGCGTCTCGCCGTCGGGGTCGTTGAGGCGGGCGGCGAGGCCGAGGGCGATGCCGCTGGACGCCACCGGCAGGCCGTCGGCGCCGCGGGCCTGATCCTCGGCGCCCACCACCGGAGCGGTCGGCAGGTCGAGGTCGGGCGCATCGGCCACTCCCTGCACCGTCACCTTGAACGGCAGCTCGGGCGAGGTGGCGGTGGTGCCGTCTTCCTTGGTGACCACGTAGGCGGTCAGGTTGACGGTGCCGGAGAAGTTCTCGGCGCCGAGGAAGTGGGCGTTGTCGGCATGGGCCTGATCGACCACCCAAACGCCCGTTTCAGCCCCGCCGGCGGCCACCGTCACCGGGTTGCCGTCGGCATCGAACAGCGCCTTGCCGTCGCTGCCCACCTGCACCTGCAGCAGCTTGTTGCCCGCCGCATCGGTGATGGCGGCCCCGGCCGGCACGCCCTTGATCACCACCCACAGCGTCTCGCCGGTCAGGTCCGACAGCTGGGCGTTGAGGGTGAGCCTGGTGGGCGTATCCTCCAGCGCATCGGGCACGTTCTGCGGGTCGATGGAGGCCATGTCGGCCACGCCCTTGACCACCACCTGCCAGGTGCCGCTGGCCGCTTCCACCGGCTGGCGGACGTCGCCCTCCATGGTGAAGGCCTTGATCTCCAGCGTCATGGTGCCCGACCAGTCGGCCGGCGGCGTCATCTTGACGCCGGTCAGCGCGCCGTCGGCGGCGATGTTGCCGTCCTTCACCACCCACTCGGTATAAGTGACGCCGCCCACGGTGTAGGAGCCGTTGTTGCTGGCGCCGCTCAGCACCGCGCCTTCCGGAACGCCGCGGATGACGACGGAGACGTATTCCGACGCATGCGCCGCACCGCTGCCGATGCGGTCGCCGATGTTGAGGGTGGCGGTGATGTCGAAGGCGGTGTCCTCGGTCGCCATCACCGGCTCGGTCGGCAGGGTGAAGGTGCCGGTTTCCGTCACCGGGGTCACCTTGAAGGCGATCTTGCCGGCGGAGATTTCCGGGTCGGTGCCGTTGTCGCTGATGGACACCGACACGTCGAGCGTCACCGAACCGTGCCAGTCGGCCGGCGGCTTCACCGTCAGGCCCGACAGTTCCAGCGTGGTGCCGGCGGCCAGCGCCGACTTGGGATCGGCCACGTTGGCGCCGAAGGCCGACACGTCGATGCGATAGGCGCCGTCGGAGTCCTGGGTCAGCGCCACGCCGTTCAGTTCCAGCTTGGCATCGACCGGCAGGCCGGTGGCGCGGATGACGATCTTGGGCTCGTCATCGGTGAAGGTCTCGCTGAAGTTGGCCCGCTCGTTCGGGGCGATCTTCAGGGAAACGGCCACCGACTCGGTGTCTTCGGCGAAGCTCTTGCCTTCCACGTCGGACGAGATGGTGACGCCGTCGACCACCGCCTTGATGGGAATGATCTTCGGGGTGTCGCGCATGATGGTGTCGCTGCGGAAGTCGCCCTCCCCCCCCTGCACCACCACCTGCATGGTGAAGGAGATGGGCGCGTCGGAGTCCTGCGGCGGAGTCAGCTGGACCAAGCCGTTCTTAAGGCTCTCCACCGGGATGACAATGTTGCCGTGCTCGTCCTGATAGTAGGCAAAGGCGCCTTTGGTGGTGCTCGCAACGGTGACGCCAACGGTGAGGATGGTCAGGATCACCGCCGAGACGTCCGACGGAGCCGCAGCGCCGTCGCGGGTGGTGGTGCCACGCAGCACCACCGGCTCGTCTTCCTTGCCGCGCAGGTCGTACAGCTCGACGAAGTCGTCGAGCGGACCGGGCAGGGTGCCGCCACCGCTGCCGTCGCCGTCGAACCTGATCGGCACAGTGATCGGCTCGCTCTTCCAGGTGGTGACGGCATGGTCGTCGGGGTCTAGGTCGCGCACCATGGCGATGACCTTCAGGGTACCGCTGACGCCGCCGGCGCCTTCCACCTGCAGGCTGTCGATGGCATCGCCGGAGACGATCCAGCGGCCGTTGCCGGCGTTGAAGCCGCCGGTCAGGCGGGCATTCTCCGGCACGCCCTCGACGATGAGGTAACGGCTTTCCGACCCGTCGGTGTCGGCCAACTGCAGGTCGACGCCGAGCGCGATCTTGTTGCCGCTGGCGACTGCGGCATCGCTGGGCGTGACCGTGAACACTTTCGCCGGGTCGGCCACGGCGTAAATCTCTACGCTCGTTGCCAGCATCGTTATCTTCCCTTCGCCATCGCCATGGGCCGAGGTGGCCTTGACGGTGACCGGGATGTCGGCGGACCAGTGATCCGGCAGGCCGGTGATGCGGATTTCGCCCATCTTGCCGGTGGCGGCGTCGTAGAAGGTGGCGAGGTCGGGGCCGCTCAGGTCGAATTCCACCCCGCCGCCGATGTCCACCACCCGCGTGGTGGTGCCGTCGACGCCGATGATCTCCGCCTTCAGGCCGGTCAGGCCCATGTCGCCGAAGTCGACGGAGATGTGGGTGATCTGCTCCGCCTCGAACACCGTGTCGGTGGGCAGGACGGTGATGGTCACCGGCACGCCGGCGGCGCCGAAGCTGTCCTCCGCCCCGCCGCCGCTCAGCGAGACGCTGGGGGCGTCGGCCACCGGGTCGATCTGCACCTCAAGGGTATGGGTGAAGGTCTTGGTGGCGCCGTCGTTCTCCGTCACCACCAGGTCGATGGCGACGTCCTTGGTGCCGGAGAAGTTCTTGTCCGTCACCACGATGCGCACGTCGTCCAGGTGGGCGCCGTCGACCGCCCAGCGGCCGCCGCCGATGTACTTCATGAACTGCTCGGAGCCCGGCGCCATGAAGATCTCGACACCGGCCGGAATGCCGCGCAGCACCAGGGTGATGGTTTCCGAGCCGTCGGTGTCCTCGGTGCCCAGCTTGCCGAGACCGGGGTTGAACGGCCCGCCGTCTTCCTTCGCCCCGACGTCGACCGGGATCACCGAGTCGGTGACGACGGTGCCGTTCCAGGTCGGCTTGTCGACGGTGCCGACCACGGTGACGCGCACGGTGGCGTCGTTGTGGGCGGTGTCGCCGTTGCTCGACTCGGTGGAGACGGCGCGGACCGTCAGGTTGAAGTCGTCGTTGGAATGCTCCTTCGGCTCCACCTTCAGGTCGTGGACATGGTCGGTGACCACGTACCAGGTCTCGCCGTTCATCTCGACGGTTTCGGTGATCACCACGCCGCCGGCGCCGATCAGCTTGGCGCCGTCGGGCACGCCCTTGACAAAGACCGTCAGCTGCTCGGCGTTCACCTTGTCGGTGACGTCGGCGGTGATGTTGATCTTCACCGGCCCGGCGTCCTCGTTGACGCGGGCGTCGCGGACCACCAGGAAGGGTTCGTCCGCCACCGCCTGGACGATGACCTTGAAGGTTTCGGTGGAGGTGGCCGTCTTCACCGCCACGGCGCCGTCGCTGCCGGTTTCGGTGGCGGTGGCGGTGATGGTGAAGGTGGGGGCGGCATTGGCGCCGCCGCCCGACAGTTCGGTGTGCAGGTTCTTCGGCGGCACCACCACCACGGTGGCGAGCCGGTCGGGGTCGCCGCCCAGGTCATAGGTGCCGTCGCCCAGGCGGGCGGCTTCCACCACCTTACCGTCGGCGGTCTGGTAGCCGATCACCCAGCCGGCGGGCACGCCGCTGACGGTGACGCCCAGCACTTCCGAGCCGTCGCGGTCCACCAGCCTGGCGTCGATGCCGAGCGAGATGGCGGTATCCTCCCGCCCCTCGATCACCCGCTGGCCGGCTTCTTCCTTCAGGCCGGTGAGCACCAGGTCGGGCTTGTCCGCCACCGCGTCGATGGTGATGACGCGATCGGTGACCATGGTCTTCTGGGTGGCGCCGTTGGCGGTTTCCGTCACCTCGGCGACCAGGGAGTACTTGATTTCCTGGCTGCTGTGTTCCTTCGGCAGCACGGTGATGCCGCTGCCGGTGTAGGACGTGCGCGGGCTGCCCAGGTTGAAGGCACCGTCGAGCACCCAGGCGTAGACCTGGTTGCCGGCGGCATCGGTGGCCGGCACGTCGTCCGGCCCGCCCAGGACCGGGAAGCCCTTGTCGTCATAGCCGGTGACGGCCAGACGGGTCACCGCCGCGCCGCCGATGAGCACGCTGCCGACCGCCAGGTTGGGGTCCGACGACACCATGACCACCGAGGTCAGCCGTTCGGAGCCGTCGGTGTCCTGCAGGGTGACGGTGGGGGTGACGGTGATGTCGCGGCCGGCGCCATCCTCGTTGCCGCCCGCCACCGTGCCCAGGGTGACGTTGTCGGCGACCGGGGTGACCTTGAAGTTCAGCGTGCCGATCACTTCCGTCGCCGTGCCGGAGCGGGTGACGCCGGTGCCGGCGGTGGAGACGTTGCGGTCGCTTTCCCGCGATACCGCCGTGAACTCGAACGACAGGTTGTCGCCGGACCAGTTGGGCGGCGCCTGCAGGTGGACCCTGCCCCCGGAAATGTCGCTGTAGGACACTTCCCAGTAGCCGCTGCCGCCAATCGCCTTGATCTCCCCGGACGTGATGGTGTCGTCGGTGCTGATGGCAAGGCGGGAACCGGTGACGGTCGGCTTGATGCGGATGACCATGTCTTCCGAGCCGTCGAGGTCGCGCAGGGCGGCAAAGACGTCGCCGCTCGCCAGCTTGCCATCGACGCCATCGGCGTCGTCGGCGCCCCACTTCACCCGGTGCCAGTCATCTTCGGCGATGATCTTCACCGCCTCGTCGGTATCGCCATAGGGCTTGTCGGCATCGCCGAACACCCGGACGTTGAAGGTGGTGCTGGTGGTGTGGGTGGCGGCGCCGATCTGACCGCCGCCGTCGGCCGAGCCGTGTTCGGTGGTGGTCACCGACAGGGTCAGCTCACCCTTGTGGCCGGTGCTGCTGTTGACGAAGTTGTTCTTGTTTTCCGGCCACTTGGCCATGACCGTCGACTGATCGGCAGTGGTCAGGTCGACCACGCCGTCGCTGCCGACGGTGACCGTCACGGTCTGCCCGGTCACCGTGTCCTTGTACTGGATGGTGGTGTCGGCGAGCAGGCCCGAGAGCTTGACGTCGGTGACGCTTTCCGTCGCGTCCTTGGCGCTCCACGCCAGGTTCAGCTTGAACAGCTTGTCCTCGACGCCGACGCCGCTGGCCGACAGGTTGGCGGCATCGGCCTCCGCCTTGACGGTGACGTTGACCACCACCTCGTCGCTCCAGGCGGAGTCCGGCGCCGTGGCATCGGCGGCCGGGGTCTCCCAGCTGGTGCCGACATCCACATCCTCCACCAGGGCCTTGGCCTTGAAGGAGAAATCGGCGTCGTTGTGCATCTCGGTGGAGATCTTGACGCTGGTCAGCATGCTCTGCGTCAGCACGTACTTGCCGCTGCTGTCGGGCGTCAGCACCGTGCCGTTGGCCTGCAGGCGCACGCCGGCCGGCACGTCGTAGATCATGACCTTCAGCGTCTCGGTGTCGCCGGCGCTGCCGTCCACCTTGTGCTGGGCGTTGACGATGGCCTGGATGTCGATGGCCTGCCAGTTGTCGGACAGCGACGTGCGCTCCGACATCACCACGTCGGCGATGGTCAGGGTCGGCGCCTCGGTGCCGACGTGGACGTCGAGGCTGGCGGACTTCACCGCCACGTCGCCGTCGCGCGCCTCGGCGGTGACGGCATGGACCTTCAGCTGGAAGTCGGAGCTGTTGTTGAGCGGCGAGGTGACGGTCAGGCCCGCCAGCTTGTCCGCCGCCACGTCGTCGGCGGTGATGACGATGGCATAGGTGGAGCCGGCCGGCATGGTGATGCCGCCGACCGTCACCGGCGCGGTCACCGCCGTCAGGGCGGCGCCATCCTTGGCGATGACGGCGCCGGCGGGCACGCCGGTGATGTAGACCGTCAGGGTTTCCGAGCCGTCACGGTCGACCAGGGCGCTGTCGATCTCCAGCGCGATGGGCTTGTTCTCCATGCCGGCGGCGTTCTTCACCGTCAGCGTCGGGGCGTCGGCGACCGCCACCACCTCGATGCTGCCGCTGCCGCTGGAGGCGCGGACGGAGCCGTCGTTGTCGAGCACCGTCGCCACCACCGTGAACGACACGTCGGCGTCGGAATGCTCCTCCGGCCGGAAGGTCAGCCCTGCCGGTCCGTTGTAGCCGAGGGTGGCGCCGCCGGCGGTGACCGGCGTGAAGGCAGTGGCCGGCAGTTCATAGGCCAGCACCGGCTTGCCGTCGTCGCCGGCCAGCGGGGTGTCGCCGTCGAACAGCGGCGTGATGCCGTCGGCGGCATAGCCGGTGACAGCGCGGCCGGTGATCACCAGGCCGCCGAGCGACAGGGTGCCGGCGGCCAGCGCCGTGCTGCTGGACACCAGCCAGACGGAGCCGGGCTGGCTGCCGTCCTGGCCGAGCAGACGCTCGCTGCCGTCCTGGTCGATCAGGTCGATGCGCACGGCCACGGGGATGTCGGTGTCCTCGTTGCCGCGGCCGGACCCGGCGAGGGTCATCTCGTCGGCCACCGCGTCGATGGCGACGGTGACGCCGGTCACCACCGTCTCGTTGCTGTCGCCGTCGCTGTCGACCACCACGGCGCGGACGTCGAAGGTGATGTCGGCATCGGTGTGGGCGGGGCTGTCCCACTTCATCTGCAGGCCGAGGCCCGCCTGCTCGCCGTCGATGACGTAGCGGCCGCCGGTGAAGGTGACCGGCGTGCCATCGGCGTAGCGCACCAGCACGTTGGAGGGCACGTTCTCCAGGTAGACCGTCAGGGTCTCCGACCCATCGCCGAGGCGGGCGTTGATGGCCGAGTCCAGGGTCACGTTGGCCCACTGGTCTTCCAGGCCGCTGCCGCTGACGCTCACCGCCGGCGCCACCACGCCGACGTCGACGTGGATGTCGCGCGGCCCGGTCACCGCCTGCGGCACCGCCACGTCGCCGGCCTCGGTCGGGTTGGTCTCCTCGGAAACGCCATAGACCTTGAGCGTGAAGTCGCGCGAATCATCGGTCGGCGGGGTGACCGTCAGCCCGGCCAGATCGGCGGCGCTGGCGACCGGAATGGCCCAGGTGACGGTGCCGCCGACGGCGGTGACGCCGGCCGGCAGATCGGTGACGATGGCACCCTTGCTCAGCACCGCGCCGTCCGGCACGCCGGTGATGTAGACGATCAGGCTTTCCGAGCCGTCGGCATCCACCAGGGCGGCGCTGACGTCGAGGGCGATGGCGGTGTTCTCCACCCCGGCGGCGGTGCTACCAGCAGTGACGGTGGGGGCATCGGCCACCGCCGACACGGTCACGGTCACCGCCGAAACCGACTGGTTGGTGTCGCGCGCCGTCTCGCGGTCGGTGCCGACGTCCACGTCCTGCACCACGGCGCGGACGTTGAAGCTGATGTCGGCGTCGGAGTGCTCGGCCGTCGCCGGATCCCACCGCACCTGCACGTCGTTCAGGCGGTCGGTGGGGACGATGTAGCGGCCGTCGGCGTCCTGCGCCAGGGCCGTGCCGTCCTTCAGCTGGATCAGCACGTTGGCGGGCAGGTCTTCGATGTAGACGAACAGCCGTTCGCTGCCGTCGCCGGCATTCACCGCCGCCGACAGCGACACGTCGGCCCATTCGTCCTCGCGGCCGCCGCCGGTACCGCCGACCGACGGCGCCACGACGCCCACGTCGACGTTGATTTCCGCCGGGCCGGAGACGGCGCGGTCGCCGTTCAGCGCTTCCTCGGTAACGGCATAGACCTTCAGGGTGAAGTCGGCCGAATCATTGGCCGCCGGCAGCACCTTGAGGTCGCCCAGGTCGCCCGGGCTGAGCACCCAGGTGCCCACCGGCAGGGTCAGGCCGCCGGGCAGGTCCAGGGCCTCGGTCAGCTGGGTGCCGGCGCTCAGCTGGGCGCCGGGGGGAACGTCGGTGATGTAGACCGTCAGCGTCTCCGACCCGTCGGCATCGACCAGGGCGGAGTTGACCGACAGCGCGATCCACTCGTTTTCGGTGCCGGCGGAATCGACGGCGGACAGGTCGGGGGCGTCGGCCACCGCTTCGATCTGCACGGTCAGCGGAGTGGAGACGGTGGAGGTATGGCCGGTGACCTCGCGCGAGGTCACCTCCACCACCAGCGGCACCTCGCCGCTGTAGTGCTCCGGCCGCACGAACCACAGGTCGGCCAGCTTGTCGGTGGGGATCAGCCAAGCGCCGCCGCCCATGGCGGAGCCGACCGCGGCCCCGCCGCCATCGGTGAAGGAGAAGCCGTTCGGCACGCCGCGGATGATGACCGTCAGCGTCTCGTTGCCGCCGTCGGTATCGTTGGTCCCGACCGTGATGTTCAGCCGAATGGCGAGGTCTTCCACACCGGCCGCATCGGCCACCAGTAGAGTCGGCGTCTGCGCCTGGCGGGGGTCCGGCGTATCCACCGGCGTATCACCCCCGGTGGGCGGAGCGGGCGGCGTCACCACCGGCGGGTCATCGGTGACGACCTCGGGGGCGGCCGGCGCTTCCGGCTCGCTGCTGGTCGCCGGCGGCGGGGTGGAGAGGTCGATGTCCTCGCCGGTCACGAACGGCGAGGCCTGCGGCGCCGCGAAGGCCTAGTTCTGGGCGGCGGCCGGCGCCTGACCCGGCGGCAGGGAGCCGACATCGGGCTCGACCGTGCGCTGGGCTTCCTCGTCTTCCTCGTCCTCGTCATCCTCGTCGCGCGCCGTCGCCTCGCGGGCGCGGCCGACCGGCACGGCGTCGAACTCGGACTCGACGGTGTTGTCGGTCTCGCTCGGGGTGTAGGGGTCGACGATCACCGGCGACTGGTCGTCGAGCGTTTCCCCCTCGCCCGGCAGACCGGCCAGCAGGCCTTCGTTGGTGGAGCGGCGGCCGGTCTGCACATTGGCATTGGCGAAGATGTCTTCGGTGCCGCCAAGGCCGCCCCGTTCGCCCACATGCTCGACACCATCCTCCAGCGCCTCGTGGCCCTGGCCGTGGATGTGCAGGCCTTCGGCGGCACTCTGGCCGCCGTCGCCGGTACCCTCGGCGTTGGGTTCATAGACCACCTGGTTGCGATCGTCGTTCTCGGCCATCGCTTCTACTCCCCCTCGGACGTCGTGACGGCCCCGCACGGACCGCGTGGATCGGAAACAGCATGACGGGCGCGGGCTCGGCCGCGCTCGTCGGCCTCAGCGCTCGCGGAAGGCGTGCGCCAGCGACACGTAAATCGGCTTCAGCAGGTATTCGAGCAGCGTCTTCTCGCCGGTCACCACGTCGGCCTGCACGGTCATGCCCGGCAGGATGCGGTTTTCCTCGGGGTTTTCGCCGAGGTAGGCGCGGTCCATGGTCACCATGCCCTTGTAGTAGGGCTGGCCGGTCTGCTCGTCGACGTAGGTGGTGGCGGAGACGTATTCGAGCCGCCCGGCAACGCTGCCATAGCGCACGAAGTCATAGCTCGACACCTTGATCTTCACCGGCTGGCCGGCGGTGACGTGGCCGACGTCGCGGGTGGCGATCTTGGTCTCGACCCGCAGTTCGTCGTCGACCGGCACCACCTCCATCAGCACGCCGCCGGCCGGGATGACCGTGCCCGCGTTGCGCACCTGCAGGTTCTGCACATAGCCGCGCACCGGCGACACCATCTCCAGCCGCTGCACCATGTCCTGGGCGCGGCCGAGGGCTTCCTCCACCTGCACCAGCTCGGCGGTGACGGTGCCCAGTTCACCCACGGCGTCCTGGCGCTGGTTGTTGTCCAGGTCGTTGATGCGCTGGGTCAGTTCCACCACCGCCTTTTCCGAGGTTTCCTTCTGCCCTTCCAGGCGCGACAGCTCGCTTTCCGCCGCCGCCTTCTCGCGCTGGACCTCGAAGAACCGCACCTTGGAGGCATGGCCCTGCTGGAACAGGGTGCGCTGCATCTCCACTTCCTCGCCCAGCAGCGCCACCTGGCGGCGCACCGACTCCATCTGGCGGGCGGCGGCGTTGGCTTCCGCCTGCTTCTGCATGATCTCGCCTTCCAGCACGGCGCGCTGGCTTTCCCAGCGGTCGTGGCCGGCGCGGAAGATGCTCATCTGGTCGGCCATCAGGTGGGCGAAGCGCGGCTCGATGAAGCTGAAGTCGGGATCGCGGCCGAACATGAAGGCGCGCAGGCGCTCCTCCCGCAGCTTCAGGCTGGCGCGGCGGGCGCGGATCTGCTCTAGCTCCGCCGTCGCCTGCACCGGGTCGAGGCGGGCGAGCACGGTGCCGGCCTCCACCATCTGGCGCTCTTCCACCAGGATGTCGCGCACGATGCCGCCTTCCAGGTGCTGCACCACCTGCACCTTGCTGCGCGGCACGACGGAGCCGGAGGTCACCGCCACCTCGTCGATGCGGATGAGGCTGGCCCAGGCGACGAAGCCGGTGACCAGCACCGCCACCAGCAGCACGGCGGCACCGGCCAGCCAGGACATGCCCTTCTCTTCCAGCAGCACGAACTGGGCGAGGTAGCGGATCTGCCGGCTGCCGCGCTGCACCTTGCGGGGCGCGCCGCCGAGAGCGGTCGGGGAGGACGGGATGGACTGGCTCATGATCGTCTCGCGACCTCAGAAAATGCCGGCGGGCAGCCGCTCAAGCACCTGCTTGGCGGGCCCCATCATGCGGATCTGCCCCTGGTGCATCACGATCACCTTGTCACACAGGCGAAGGTGGCTGGGGCGGTGGGTGACCAGGAAGACGGTGGACTTGCCGCGAATGCGCTCCAGCACCTTCATGAACTGCTGGTCGCCGATGAAGTCGAGGCCGTTGGCCGGCTCGTCGAACAGCATCACCGGCGCCCGCTTCAGGTAGGCGCGGGCCAGCGACAGGCGCTGCCGCAGGTTGGACGGCAGGTGGGCGGAGCGGCCGTCGCCGAGGCGGGTGTTGAAGCCCTCGGGCAGCGCCTGGATGTCCTCCAGGCAGCCGGCTTCGGCGCAGGCCCAGTCCAGTTCGGCATCGCTGGCCGTCGGGTCGGCGAGGCGCAGGTTCTGGCCGATGGTGCCGAAGAACAGCTCGCAGTGCTGCGGCACGTAGGCGATGTTGCGGCGCAGTTCGATGGGGTCGACCTGACGGATGTCGATGTTGTCCAGCCGCACGCCGCCCGCCTGCGGCCGGTACATGCCGAGCACCAGCTTGAGGATGGTCGACTTGCCGGACCCGTTCGGCCCGACGATGCCGACGATCTCCCCCGGTTCCACCTGCAGGTTGACGCCGAACAGGGCCGGGTCGTTGTCGGCGACATAGCGCATGGAAACGTTGGAGAACGTCACCCGGCCGGTCCAGGCCTTGCGGACGGCGCTCTGGGCGCTCTGCACCGCCTGGCCGCCCTCGCGCCGCTCCGGCGCCAGGCGCATCAGGCGGTTGATCTGGCCGACGGAGTCGCGCATGCGCTCCAGCTGCGACAGGGTGGAGAAGCCGGCCTGCAGCGGCCGCAGCACCCACCACACCAGCATCATGGAGGCGATCAGCCCGCCCACCGTCATGTCGCCGCCCAGCACCCGCAGCACGCCCCAGCCGAGGGTGGCGATGCCGGTGCAGACGATGATCGCCTGCGACAGGCCGGCCGCCAGCGCCGTGCCCTGGGCCGACTTGAAGGACTTGATGGCGGCATCGGCCGACAGGATACGGTAGCGCTCCGCCCACACCGAACGGGCGCCCGTGCTGTTGATGTCGCGCAGGCGCGAGAAGCTCTCGACCAGGAACTCCTGCCGCCGCGACGATGCCTTGCCGGCGTCGGCGACGCTGCGGCGCATGCGCGGCCGCACGGCCAGGCCGACCAGCACGAAGGCGATCACCCCGGCCATGGGCACGAACACCAGCGGACCGCCGAGGATCGCCATCACCAGCAGGAACACCAGGGCGAAGGGGATCTCGAAGATGACGGTGGCGAGCGGGCCGGTGAAGAACTCGCGCACCACCTCGAAATCCTTCAGCCGCGCCACCTGCGAGCTGATGTTGGCCATTTCCGTGTAGGCCGGCGGCAGACCCACCAGCCGCTGGAACACGGCATTGCCGAGGATATGGTCGAGGCGCGCGCCGATGTAGGCGATCATGTGCGCCCGCAGCGCCCGCAGCAGGTAGTCGCCGGTCAGCGCGATGGCGACGCCGATCAGCATGCTGGTCAGCAGCTCCATGGAGCCGGTGGCGATCACCTTGTCGTAGACCGACATGATGAACAGCGGCACGCCCAGCGCCAGCACGTTGGCGAGCAGGCTGACCCCGAGGGCGCGGATGACCAGCGGCCGGAAGCGGCGCACCATGTCGGTGACGAAGGTGGCGCTCGGCGTCGAGGTGGCGGCGAGGCCGGCCACTGCATCCTCGTCCTCGCGGTGGAAGACGTAGAGCCGGCCGCGGCCGCGGGGCTTCGCCTCGGTGTGGTATTCCTGCGTCTTGGGGTCGAACAGCGTCATCCCCGCCTCGTCCACCCGCACCACCACCTTGGCAAGGCCGCGGTCGGGCAGGAACAGGCAGGGGGCAAGGCGCGGGTCCATGCCGCGCAGCGAACTGCGCAGCGACCGGCTGGACCAGCCCAGGTTGGCCATGACGTTCAGGAAGTCGGTCAGGTCCAGCTGGTCGGCGAAGTGGGGCAGCGCCTCCGACACCTGGCGCGGGTCGCCGTCCCAGCCCAGCGCGTCGAGCAGCGGCAGCAGGCAGCCGGCGAGGTCGGTGACGGCCTTGAAGCCGCCCAGGCGGCCGGCCACCACCTGATCGTGGGACAGGGCGGCCTGCTCGCGCGGGCGGCCCCAGCCGATGGCGCCGAAGTCGGCCGCGTCGGCGGTAGGAGTGGCGGTGGCGTCGGTCATTGCGCGACGGCTCCTTCAGCGCCGGTGGAGCGGCGGACCGACGGCGCGCCGGTGCCGAAGCGGCCGGTCAGCGACGGGTCTTCCCGCGCCGCCAGGCGGTTGCCGACGATCTCGAAACGGCGGTCGGCCAGCTTGAGCAGCGACGGCCGCAGGGTGACGAGGATGAGGGTGCGGCTGCCCTTCAGGCTTTCCAGGTGGGCGCGCAGGGCTTCGTCGCCGGGGCCGTCCATGGCGGTGTTGGCCTCGTCGAACAGGATCACCTGCGGGTCCAGCGCCAGCACGCGGGCGATGGCGATGCGCTGGCGGATGCCGCGCGGCATGGCATCGGCGGCGCCGCCGGCGATGGTGGTGAGGTAGCCGTTGGGGAAGGTCGCCACCACGTCGTCGAGCCCCAGGTCGCTGGCCGCCTGCAGAGCCCGTTCGCGCAGGTCGCGGCGGAACATGGTCAGGTTGTCGAGCAGCGAGCCGCGGAACAGGAAGGCCTCGCTCGGCAGCAGGCCGATGCCGCCGCGCTCCAGCGCTTCCGGCGCCCACTGCGACAGCGGCACGCCGTCGATGCGCACCTCGCCGGCGGTGGGGGTCATGACGCCGGCCATCAGGCGCAGCAGCGACGACTTGCCGCAGCCGTTGGTGCCGGTGATGCCGATGCACTCGCCGGGCTCCACCGTCAGCGACAGGCCCTCGAACACCGGCGGCGCGTCCTTGCCGTAGGAGAAGCCGACGTCGCGCATCTCCAGCGCCCCGACCATGGGGCCCACGTGCGGCGCCTTGGGCACCGAGCGGGTCGGCAGGGTGAACAGGCCCGAGGCCCGCTCGCGCGCCAGCGACACCGTCTGCATGCGGGTCCACATGGCGACCGCCCGCTGCACCGGCTGCACGGCGCGGCCGGCCAGCAGGGTGCAGGCGGCAAGACCGCCGACCGTCATCATGTTGTTGACGACGTAGACCGAGCCCAGGGCCACCGTCGCCACCATGACCATCTGCGAGAACATGTTGCCGAGGGTCTGGGCCGAGGCATTGCGCAGCACCACGTCGTGGTCGGCGCGGGCCACCGCTTCCTGCAGGCGCACGTAGCGCTGCGTCATCTGGCCTTCCATGGCCAGCGACTTGACGGCGTGGATGCCCGACAGCACCTCGATGTTGAAGCTGAGGCGGCGGTCGCGCACCTCGTTGTAGGTCTTGATGGCGCGGCGCAGGGCGCGGCCGTGCCACAGCATCACCAGGCCGAACAGCGCCAGCACCGCCGTCGGCACCCACACCAGATCGCCGCCCAGCAGCCAAATCAGGCCGAGGAACAGCAGCACGAACGGCAGGTCGAGGAAGACGGCGATGCCCTGGTCGGCATAGTGGTCCTTCAGGGCATAGATGGCGGACATGCGTTCCAGCAGGCCGCCGGCGCCCTGGCGCTCCACCTCGTGGACCGGCGCCTCCAGCACCCGGTTGAAAGCGGCCTGGCCGGCATTATGTTCGAACCGGGCCGCCAGCCAGCCGGTGATGGCGGTGCGCGCGCCGCGCAGCACCACCTCCAGCACCAGCGCCACCAGGATGCCGATCACCAGCAGCATCAGCGTGCCGGTGGAGCTGTTGGGGATGATGCGGTCATAGACCTGCAGCAGCGACAGCGGCAGGACCAGGCCCAGGAGGTTCAGGAAGACGGTTCCGATGGCGAGCGGCACCACCGCCTTTCCGATTCCGGAAAAGCGCCGCCAGCCGCCCCACCGCGCCCCTGTCGACTTGACGTTGCTCAAGGCACCCTCATTCCCATCATTTTGATAAAATTTTAGATTCTTACGACGTGCCGCCTAGCCCGACTGAAGTCATGGATAGAACCAAAGTCATAGAGCTACGCCACGCCAACACCCCACCCCACACGCGCAGGCTGCAAGCTAAGCCTCTGAGAAACCTAACATCCGGCCTTATGCTTCTGGATTATACGCCGGCGCAGGTTACTGAGGACTTACGACATTCGACCCTACCAGCACCGCTTTCGGCCGTCACCCCCGTTCCCCGTGGTGAGAGCCTGCCTGATAGGGCGCGGATCTGGACGAAAGGCGCGGTTTTCCGCCGCCGGTGCCCACCACCGTCGCCGTGCGTTATGCTGAGGCCATGACCGTCTTCTTCACCAGCGACACGCACTTCGGCCATGCCGGCGCCCTCGGGTTGCTGGGCCGCCGCTTCGACTCGGTGAAGGCCATGAACGCCGTCATGATCGCCCGCTGGCAGGCCACCGTCGGCCCCGACGACGAGGTCTGGCACCTGGGCGACTTCGCGCTCACCCTGGCGCCGGCGGCGCGGGCGGAAATCCTGGACGCCCTGCCCGGCCGCAAGCATCTGGTGGCCGGCAACAACGACGACGCCGACACCCTCGCCCTGCCCGGCTGGGCCAGCGTGCAGAGCTATGCCGAACTGACGGTGGACGACACGCCGCTGGTGCTCTGCCACTACCCGTTCCGCACCTGGAACGGCATCAGCCGCGGCGCCCTCAATCTGCACGGTCACAGCCACGGCCGGCTGGAGCCGATGGCGCGGCAGATGGATGTGGGGGTGGATGTGTTCGACTTCCGCCCGGTGACGCTGGCGGAGATCCGGGCCGCCCTGCGCCGCCGCAGGCGCCGCCGGCAGGCGGAGGGCGATGCGGATGCGGCCGGGGCGGACGGCAAACGGGGCGCCGCCCGATGACGGGCGCGCCCCGCTGCAATGCCGGCCGCCCGTTGCCCTGGAGGCAGCGGCGGCGGAGCCTGGACCTTACTTCTTGTCGGAGCCCGACTCGATTTCCGACATGATCTGACGGCGAGCTTCGGCGTGGAACTTCTCAAGCTTGATGCGCAGGCGGCCTTCGGTGATGTCCACCTCGTGCTGCTGCAGATCGCGGAAGACCTTGCGGATGACGTCGTCATCGCCCTTCTCTTCCAGGTCGGCTGCCACCACCGAACGGGCATAGGCCTCGGCGCCGCCGCCGGCCATGCCCATGGCTTCGGCTGCCCACAGGCCGAACAGCTTGTTCCGGCGGGCGTCGATCTTGAACTCGAGTTCCTGATCCAGCCTGAACTTCGCCTCGAAACCCTTTTCCCGTTCGTTGAAGGCGTCGCTCATGTTACGCAATTCCTCAATGGCTGAACTATAGACGGAACGGCGGCGGCTCCGGCCTTGAGGGGACCGCGGCGCCGGCAAAATGGCCGCCCCCTTATACAGCCTGCCCACCCCAACGTGTACCTAATTTTTCGGATGCTGATCTCATGTGCTCCATCGTGATCCTGCGCCGTCCCACTGATATGTGGCCGGTGGTGGTCGCTGCCAACCGGGACGAGATGCGGGACCGCCCGTGGCTCCCGCCGGCCCGCCACTGGCCCGACCGGCCGGAGGTGACGGCCGGGCTGGACGAACTGGCCGGCGGCACCTGGCTCGGCCTCAACGACGCCGGCGTGGTGGCGGCGGTACTGAACCGCGTCTCCACCCTCGGCCCGGCGCCGGGCAAGCGCTCGCGCGGGGAACTGCCGCTGGAGGCGCTCGACCATGCCGACGCCGCCCTGGCGGTGGAGGCGCTGACCGACCTCGATCCCCAGGCCTACCGCCCCTTCAACATGGTGGTGGCGGACAACCGCGATGCCTTCTGGCTGCGCTCCGACGGCGTCGAGGTGAAGGCCGCGCCGCTACCCGAAGGGGTGAGCATGATCACCGCCTTCGACCGCAACGACACCGCCGACCCGCGCATCGCCCGCCACCTGCCCCGCTTCCGCGCCGCCGCGGCGCCACAGCCGGGCGACGACCAGTGGGGCGAGTGGCCGGCGCTGCTGGCCAGCGGCGACACCGCGGCGGACGAGCGCCCCACCGCCGCCATGTGCTTCATGACCGAGCGCGGATTCGGCACCGTGTCGTCCAGCCTGATCGCCCTGCCGGCCATCGGCGCCGAGGTGCCGCCACGCTGGCTGTTCAGCGACGGCCCGCCGGACGCCGCGCCCTTCCGCCCGGTGCCCCTGCGGGGCTGAGGCGGCCCATTGGCGTTGTCTGGGGCGCCCCACCCTGCTATACAGCCCGCACCGACGACCAGGCGGGCGGGAGGTTGCTCCGGCCCGCCCACTTTCATTCCCGCTTCCGGAGCCGGTTCCCGGAAGCCTCACCGGACGACGGCCATGGCACGACGCAGAATGATTTACGAAGGCAAGGCGAAGGTTCTGTTCGAAGGACCGGAGCCGGGCACGCTGGTCCAGTACTTCAAGGACGATGCGACCGCCTTCAACAACAAGAAGAAGGGCACGATCACCGGCAAGGGCGTGCTCAACAACCGCATCAGCGAATACCTGATGAACCGGCTGAACGAAATCGGCGTGCCGACCCACTTCATCCGTCGCCTGAACATGCGCGAGCAGCTGGTGCGGGAAGTGGAGATCGTCCCCATCGAGGTGGTGATCCGCAACATCGCCGCCGGCTCCATCGCCACCCGCTTCGGCATCGCCGAGGGCACGCCGCTGCCGCGCTCCATCGTCGAATACTATTACAAGAACGACGAGCTGAACGACCCGATGGTCTCGGAAGAGCACATCACGGCCTTCGGCTGGGCGACCATCCAGGAACTGGACGAGATCATCGCCCTGTCGCTGCGCGTCAACGACTACCTCTCGGGCCTGTTCCTCGGCATCGGCATCAAGCTGGTCGACTTCAAGCTGGAGTTCGGCCGCCTGTGGCACGAGAACGGCGACATGCAGATCGTGCTGGCTGACGAGATCAGCCCCGACAACTGCCGCCTGTGGGACGCCAAGACCAACGAAAAGCTGGACAAGGACCGCTTCCGCCGCGACATGGGCAACGTGGAAGGCGCCTACCAGGAAGTGGCGCGCCGCCTCGGTATCCTGCCCGAAAGCGGGCCGTCGGACATGGCGGGTCCCGAGACCATGCAGTGAGGCACCGAAGGGCCGGCCGGCAAGATCGCGCCGGCCCTTCGCCCTCCTGCCCCCTTTGTTTCACTCCCTTTCATAAGGACGTCAGGCCGTGAAAGCCAAGGTACACGTGACCCTCAAGCCCGGTGTGCTCGATCCGCAGGGCAAGGCCGTCAGCCACGCGCTCCAGTCGCTGGGCTTCGATGGCGTGCAGGAGGTGCGCCAGGGCAAGTACATCGAACTCGATCTGGCCGAAACCGACCCGGCCAAGGCCCGCGAGGCCGTCGAGCGCATGTGCCGCGAGCTTCTCGCCAACACGGTGATCGAGAACTTCACGGTCGACCTGGAGGGCTGACGGCCACCGCCGCCGCGCCGCCCGCACCCCGGCGGCGGCGCCGGCCAGCCTCCCCCTCCCCCACCAGCCGAAGGCCGATGTGACGCCATGAAAGCCGCCGTCATCGTATTCCCCGGCTCCAACTGCGACCGCGACGTGGCGGTGGCGGTGGAGCGGGTCATGGGCGTGAAGCCCCTCATGCTGTGGCACCGCGAGACCGCCGTGCCGGACCTCGACCTCATCATCGTTCCGGGCGGGTTCTCCTATGGGGATTACCTGCGGTCCGGCGCCATGGCCGCGCACTCGCCGGTGATGCGCGAGGTCAAGGCCCGCGCCGACGCCGGCGTGCGCGTGCTCGGCATCTGCAACGGCTTCCAGATCCTGACCGAAGCCGGCCTGCTGCCGGGCGCGCTGATGCGCAACCGCGACCTGAAGTTCATCTGCCGCGACGTCCACCTGACCGTGGAGTCCACCGACAGCGACTTCACCCGCGGCTACCGGCGCGGCCAGGTGGTGCGCTACCCGGTCGCCCACCACGACGGCAACTTCTTCGCCGACGAGCAGACGCTCGCCCGCATCGAGGGCGAGGGCCAGGTGGCCTTCCGCTACGCCCACCCCGACGGCCGTGTCGACGAGGCGTCCAACATCAACGGCAGCCGCAACAACATCGCCGGCGTGTTCAACGACCGCCGCACGGTGCTCGGCCTGATGCCGCACCCGGAGCGGCTGATCGACGACCACCTCGGCGGCACCGACGGCGTGCCCATGTTCAAGTCCCTGCTGGAGGCCCTGTCGTGAGCCAGATCACTGCGGAAATCGTCGCCCAGCACGGCCTGACGCAGGACGAGTACAAGCTGGTGCTCGACATCATGGGCCGCGAGCCCAACCTGACCGAGCTTGGCATCTTCTCGGTCATGTGGTCGGAGCACTGCTCCTACAAGTCGTCGAAGAAGTGGCTGAAGACGCTGCCGACCAAGGCGCCGTGGGTGATCTGCGGCCCCGGCGAGAATGCTGGCGTGGTCGACATCGGCGAGGGCCTGGCCGCCATCTTCAAGATGGAGAGCCACAACCACCCGTCGTTCATCGAGCCCTACCAGGGTGCGGCGACCGGCGTCGGCGGCATCCTGCGCGACGTCTTCACCATGGGCGCCCGCCCCATCGCCAACATGAACGCCCTGCGCTTCGGCGACCCCAGCCATCCGAAGACCCGCCATCTGGTGGCGGGCGTGGTGGCCGGCATCGGCGGCTACGGCAACTGCGTCGGCGTGCCGACCATCGGCGGCGAGACCAACTTCCACAAGTCCTACAACGGCAACATCCTGGTCAACGCCATGACCGTGGGCATCGCCGAAGCGGACAAGATCTTCTATTCCGCCGCCGCCGGCGTCGGCAACCCGGTGGTCTATGCCGGCTCCAAGACCGGCCGCGACGGCATCCACGGCGCCACCATGGCCTCGGCCGAATTCGACGAGAAGTCGGAGGAAAAGCGGCCCACCGTCCAGGTCGGCGACCCGTTCACCGAGAAGCTGCTGATCGAAGCCTGCCTGGAGCTGATGGCGACCGACGCCATCGTCGCCATCCAGGACATGGGCGCCGCCGGCCTGACCTCGTCGTCCTTCGAGATGGCGTCCAAGGGCGGTCTCGGCGTCGAGCTGGAGCTGGACCGCGTGCCCATGCGCGAAACCGGCATGACCCCCTACGAGCTGATGCTGTCGGAGAGCCAGGAGCGCATGCTCATGGTGCTCAAGCCCGGCAAGGAAGACCTGGCGCGCAGCATCTTCGAGAAGTGGGAACTGGACTTCGCCGTCATCGGCCACCTGACCGACTCCGGCCGCATGGTGCTGAAGTGGCACGGCGAGGTGGTGGGCGACCTTCCCATCGACCCGCTGGCCATGGCCTCGCCGGAATACGACCGCCCCTACGAGATCGTGCGCGAGACCCGCGGCCTGCGCGCCAACGAGGTGCCGGAAGTGCCGTGGCAGGACGCCCTCACCACCCTGGTCGGCTGCCCCGACCTCGCCAGCCGGCGGTGGATCTGGGAACAGTACGACCACATGGTGATGGGCGACACCGTCGTCCGCCCCGGCGGCGATGCCGGCGTGGTGCGCCTGCACGGCAGCAACCGCGGCCTCGCCGTCACCACCGACTGCACGCCCCGCTATGTCGAGGCCGACCCGGTGGAAGGCGGCCGTCAGGCCGTGACCGAGGCGTGGCGCAACCTGACCGCCGTCGGCGCCCGGCCGCTCGCCATCACCGACAACATGAACTTCGGCAACCCCGAGAAGCCGGTGATCATGGGCCAGTTCGTCGGCGCCTGCCAGGGCATGGCGGAAGCCTGCGTGGCGCTCGAGTTCCCGGTCGTGTCGGGCAACGTGTCGCTCTACAACGAGACCCAGGGCCAGCCCATCATGCCGACGCCGGCCATCGGCGCCATCGGCCTGATCGACAACCTCGACCGCATGGCGACGGTGCCCTTCAAGGCCGCCGACGACGTCATCGTGGTGCTGGGCGAGACGCTGGGCGAGCGCGGCGGCGGCTGGCTGGCCCAGTCGCTCTACCTGCGCGAGGTGCTGGGCCGCGAGGAAGGCGCCCCGCCGCCGGTGGATCTGGCGCACGAGCGCAAGGTGGGCGACTACGTCCGCGCCCTCATCGGCGCCGGCCGCGTCACCGCCTGCCACGACATTTCCGACGGCGGCCTGCTCATCGCCCTGGCGGAGATGGCCATGGGCTCGGGCATCGGCTTCGACATCAAGACCGATCCGGGTCCGCGCCACGCCTATCTGTTCGGCGAGGATCAGGGCCGCTATATCGTGACGGTGAAGGACGGCGACGTCGCCGACATCGTTGCCCAGGCGGAAGAGTCCGGCGTGCCCGTGCGGGTGCTGGGCTCCACCGGCGGCGATGCGGTGGTGGTGGACGGCGTGACCGGCCCGACGGTGGCCGAGCTGCGCCGCATCAACGAAGCCTGGATGCCCGGCTACATGGCCGGCGAAGTGGTGGAACCGGCCGGCGCGCCCTGACAGGGGCGGCGCCCGGTCGGGCGGATCGATCGGAAGGACAGGCGGGCCCGCCCCGGGCCCGCCGCACGCTGACGGAGGACCTGCACATGGCGATGGAAGCCAGCGAAATCGAACGGCTGATCAAGGAGGCCTTCCCTGACGCCGAGGTGACCATCGAAGACCTGCGCGGCGACGGCGACCACTACGCCGCCCTCGTCGTGTCGTCCGCCTTCGAGGGCAAGAGCCGCGTGCAGCAGCACCAGATGGTCTACGGCGCCCTCAAGGGCAAGATGGGCGGCGACCTCCACGCGCTGGCCCTGCAGACCCAGGTGCCGCCGCCGGGCTGACGGCAACCGCCGCCTGACGACGACGAAGGCCGGACCGGGGCGGATGCCCCGGTCCGGCCTTTTTCATGTCCGCTGGGACACCGGCCGGGCCGGCGTCAGGTATCCCACTTGGGCGCCAGACCATCGGGCGAGATCTGGCGGCCGTCGGGGCGCTGCAGGGCCTTGATGGCGGCCATCTCGTCGGCCGACAGCTCGAAGTCGAAGATGTCGAGGTTGCTGCGAGCGTGGTCTTCGCTGCGGGTGCGGGGGATGGCGCAGACGCCGTCCTGCTGGATCAGCCAGCGCAGCGCCACCTGCACCTCGTTGCGGCCGCCGTGGGCGGCGCCGATGTCCCTCAGCACCGGGTCGCCCATGATGGCGCCCTGGGCGATGGGGCTGTAGGCAGTGACCGCCATGCCGTGGCCCCGCGCCGCCGCCAGCACCGGGTCCTGGTTCAGGTAGGGGTGGTATTCGACCTGATTGGTCACCAGCGGCTCCGGCGACAGCGCCACCGCCTGCTCGGTCAGCGCCACGGTGAAGTTGGAGATGCCGATGTGGCGCGCCTTGCCGGCCCGTTTCACCGCGGCGATGGCGCCCAGGGTCTCGGCCAGCTCGACCTCCGGGTTCGGCCAGTGCAGCAGCAGCAGGTCGACATGATCGACGCGCAGCCGCTGCAGGCTCTCGTCCACCGAGCGCTGAAGATCACCGTCGCGGAAGGCGCTGACCCACACCTTGGTGGTCAGCCACAGGTCATGGCGCGGCACCCCGGCTTCGGCGAGGGCCTCCCCCACCGCCGCCTCGTTCTCGTAGATCTGGGCGGTGTCGATGTGGCGATAGCCCATGTCGAGGGCGGCCCGCACCATGCGGCGGCAATCGTCGGGCACAAGGGTGAAGGTGCCGAAGCCGAGGGCGGGGATCTGGGCGTCCCGGGCGGTGACGGTCCACATGAAGCTCTGTCCTGTCGCTGAAGGGATGAACGGAGGAACGGCCGGCGCACGACGGCGGGCCCCGAGCACGCCAACGCCCGCCGCGGCGATCCCGTTGCCGGCGCCAGTATTGGCTCTGGGCGACCGGCAGATGCGACGGCGCGATGGTGGTCGAGCTGACCTGATCTCCGCAATCTCCTCCGGTTTGAGGGAGAGTGCACTGCAGGCCCCGGAGCCAGTAGGCCGGACACGCTTGATGAGGTTCGCCGGCCAGCCCTCCCGGCGCTACAGGGCGTGGGTACGCCGGCAGGTCGGACGGCCCCGCCGTCTCGCCAATCTCGCAGATGCTTTCGCGCAGGCCGGCCTGCGCCCCGCGGATGGAGCGGCGGTGGAGGTCAACCGCAGTGCCTGGAGGCCCGGCGGACGCATCCTTCACCTGCCAGATTGTCCGCACACGGCCCACCAATTCCCGCCGGCGCGCAGCCCCTCAGAGCTTTCAGCGGATGAGGTCCTTAAGCATCTCCTTGTCCGGAGACAGCTCGGCGACGATGCGCCTGGGCCGGTGCTCTCCTCCCAAAGCTGACGCAGCCGCTTTCTCTCCGAGGACATCAGGCCCCTGCATTTCCTCCGCCGGCAGTAGTAGGTCTGGATCAAGATGCCGGCCTCGCGGGAGGCTTACTCGACCGACGTCCCCTCATGGGCGTGGCGCCGGATGAACCCGATCTGCGCCTCGCGGAAGCTCGCCCCCTTCACCGTCACCTCCCGGTTGCCCGTTGTCCACGGCCACCGAGAGTTTTCTGGCCTCAAGTGGTCCAGGAAGCCGGCAGGAAGTCGGTGCTTAGGCTGGATTCCACTCCAGCCCCCAGGTTGAATCAAATCTTCCTCTTCTGTTTCCGTCAGAACACAAGGATGCTCTAACCTCAGGGGGAAGGTCATGCATCTCCTCCCAAGGACTCATATATGCTATAAACGCTCTGCCGCATCGGCAACTGGGGAGACGCCAATTGAATCACAATTCAAGCAGCCGCACCTCCGACTAACAGAGATATTTAAGTAGTTTCCAAATGCATTCGTGTGGATTAATCGCATGAACATTCTAATGGTTCATCAAAACTTCCCAGGTCAGTTTAAGAATTTAGTTAATTATTTCTCCACCTTAGAAAATCATCGCGTTGTTTTTTTAACTCAAGGTGGAGCAACCGAGCCTCCTGGGATAGAGCGCATCGTCTACCGCCCACGGCGGGCTCCGGCGGCGGGTACCCATCCATATCTTCTAAGCACGGAAAAGGGTGTACTGGCTGCACAGGAGGTAGCACGCCAATGCCTTATCCTTAAGAAGAACGGATTCTCACCCGATATAATGATCGGTCACAACGGGTGGGGGGAACTTTTATTTCTGAAGGACATATGGCCTCACACCCCTTTAGTGGGATACTTTGAATTTTTCTACAACCCCCTCGGCTATGACATGGGGTTCGACCCGGAATTCCAGCCGACTATGGATGACGTACTAAGATCCCGCGTGCGCAACAGCATTAATTTGCTTGGCCTGGCAGCCGCAGATGCTGGAATCGCGCCGACAGAGTGGCAACGGAGTGTCCATCCCTCCATCTGGCACGATAAAATTACCGTTCTGCACGAGGGAATAGACACTAAAAAGGTGTTCCCGTCTCCTGATGCAAGTATCGTCCTCGGACGGGAGAACCTACGACTCACCCGACACGATGAGATTATAACTTTTTCTGTTCGAAACCTGGAGCCTTACCGCGGGTTCCATGTATTTATGCGGGCGCTACCGATCATTCAGCACCGCCGTCCGCGCGCGAGAGTAATTTTTGTCGGTGGCGACGACGTCTCCTACGGACGCAAGCGATCTGACGGGTTGACGTGGAGGCAAGCGTTAACCCAGGAGATCAAGGACGTCGTTGACATAAACAGAATACATTTCTTAGGTCATCTGCCATACGAACATTACCTGAGGGTTCTCCAGGTCAGCCAAGTGCATGTATATCTGACATATCCTTTTGTTTTAAGCTGGTCATTACTTGAAGCCATGAGCGCGGGATGCGCGATAGTCGGCTCGGCCACGCCCCCCGTACAGGAGGTGATAGCTGATGGCAGCAATGGCTTGCTGGTGGATTTTTTTGATCGAGAAGGACTCGCAGACCGGATCGATCACATCCTGGACCACCCCACCCGCCGAGCCGACCTTAGGGCAGCTGCGAGGTCCACAATTGTGGACCGGTTCGACCTTCATACGAAAGCTCTGCCAGCCTACCTGAACTTCCTTCAACGCTGGGCCGACCGCAGCTAAAGGCAGTTGAGATGACCTACTCCCTGGCGTAGGTCACGCCCCAGGTGGCGGCATCGCTGACGGCGGTGGCCCCCGGAGATCGTGCGGTGGCCCGGATTGCGACAGCCAACCTGACCCGAGGCCACCGACGACCAAAGAGATGATGAGCCTCCGCAGCCTCGTGGCGAAGCCCCTGGCGCTGAGTTGCTGCGGGGGATGACGCTATCATCGAAGCGGCGGCCCTGCGGCGGGCGCAGGAGCGGCGGATCGACTGGCACCCAATCGCTCCGGGCAAGCCGCCCCGGACCACTTACGTGGAGAGCTTCAGCGGCTGCCTCCGCGACCAGTGCCTGAACGAGACACTGTCCTCGGCGTCAGGAGGCCTTTTCGGCCTGCTTTTCGCGGGTCTTGTCCGGGTCGGTGACGATGCTGTAGCGGTGCGTCGCGCTGTCGATGGTCTGGCTGGTGATGCCGCGCCAGAAGTCCAGCGCCTGCTGCTTGCCGAAGGGGCCGTAGACCTCGAACTTGCGGCCGTCGGCGATCACTTCGAAGTCGGTGGAGCTGTACTCGCCGCCCACCACCCAGAACTGCTGGTCGGGCAGGTCGCCCTCGTTCTTCACCACATACCGGACCATGGCGTTGTCGACGGTGCGGCCGGTGATGTCGCGCCAGAAGACGTGGGCCTCGCGCTCGGTGAAGGGGCCGTGCTTTTCCAGGGTGACCCCGGCGGCCGGCGTGGTGAAGCTGCTGTCGGCATATTCGCCGCCGATCACATAGTAGGTCTTGCTGGACATGGTGCCCCGGTCTCCTGTGGGTAGGCGGATTCGAGCCTCTGTATAAGGCTTTCCGGGCCTGGATAAAACCATGATCTTCGCGAAACCCACCCGCAAGGGCGGGGCGGCGGCGGGGTCAGCGGCGGGTGGTCGGCAGCTTCTCGCGGTTCCACTTGACCATGCCGCCGGCCACCACCTGCACCTTGTTCAGCCCCGCCCCCTTCAGCACCCGCGCGGCGGAGGCGGCGCGGCTGGCGGTGCGGCACATCACATAGACCGGAGTATCGGCATAGGGCGCCAGTTGCGGCTTCAACTCGGCCATCCGGCGGTTGAGGTCCGACAGCGGCAGGTTCAGCGCCCCCGGCACATGGCCCAGCTCGTCGCGGAATTCGTCGGGCTGGCGCACGTCCAGCACCAGGCAGTCCTCGCCGGCCTTCAGGCGCTGGCTGACCTCGCGCGGGCCGATGAAGCCGACGCCGGCCAGCAGGCGCGGGATCATCTTGATGCCGACGATGGTGAAGGCGCCGGCCAGGGCGGCGATCAGCAGTTCGCGCTGGTTGAACAGGCTGTCGAGGAAGGCGTCCACGGTGGCAGGGTTCCCGCTGGGTTCATGACGAAGCGGTCATAGAATGGGCGCTGCGGCCGGCGAGTCAATGACCGCCGCAACTCGGTGCTGGACACGGGCGCGGCGGCCGACTACATGACGCGCCATGTCCGACATGAACCCCGTCCACATCATCGGCGGCGGCCTTGCAGGGTCCGAGGCGGCATGGCAGCTGGCAAGCGCCGGCGTCCCCGTCATCCTGCACGAGATGCGCCCCCATCGCCCCACCGACGCCCACCAGACCGACCGGCTGGCGGAGCTGGTGTGCTCCAACTCCCTGCGCTCCGACGACCCGGATTACAACGCGGTCGGCCTGCTGCACTGGGAGATGCGGCGCGCCGGCTCGCTCATCCTGGCCTGCGCCGACAAGCACGCGGTGCCGGCGGGAGGCGCGCTGGCCGTCGACCGCGACGCCTTCGCCGAAGAAGTGCAGCAGCGCCTCTCCAGCCACCCGCTGGTCACCATCGAGCGCGGCGAGGTCGCCGGCCTGCCGCCGGAGGCGTGGGACAGCGTCATCATCGCCACCGGCCCGCTGACCAGCCCGCCGCTGGCCGAGGCCATCGGCCAGCTGACCGGCGAGGACAGCCTCGCCTTCTTCGATGCCATCGCGCCGATCGTCTACAAGGAGTCCATCGACTTCAGCAAGGCGTGGTTCCAGTCGCGCTACGACAAGGGCACGGGCACCGACTACATCAACTGCGCCATGAGCCGCGACGAGTACGAGGCCTTCATCGACGCCCTGCTGGCCGCCGAGAAGACCGAGTTCAAGGAGTGGGAGAAGGACACCCCCTACTTCGAGGGCTGCCTGCCCATCGAGGTGATGGCAGAGCGCGGCCGCCGCACCCTCACCTTCGGCCCCATGAAGCCGGTCGGCCTGACCAACCCGCACACTCCCGGCGTGCGCCCCTATGCGGTGGTGCAGCTGCGGCAGGACAATGCCCTCGGCACCCTCTACAACATCGTCGGTTTCCAGACCAAGCTGAAGTACGGCGAGCAGTCGCGCATCTTCCGCATGATCCCGGGGCTGGAGAATGCCGAGTTCGCCCGCCTGGGCGGCATCCACCGCAACACCTTCCTCAACAGCCCGCGCCTGCTGGACGAGCGCCAGCGCCTGAAGGCGGCGCCGCGGCTGCGCTTCGCCGGCCAGATTTCCGGCTGCGAGGGCTATGTCGAAAGCGCCTCCATGGGCCTCGTGGCCGGCCGCTTCGCCGCCGCCGAGCGGCTGGGGCTCGACCAGCCGCTGCCGCCGCGCACCACCGCCATGGGCGCCCTGCTCGGCCACATCACCGGCGGGGCGGAGGCGGAGACCTTCCAGCCCATGAACGTCAACTTCGGCCTGTTCCCGGAACTGGGGCCGGAGGATCTGGAGCGCAACAGCCGCGGCCGCATCCCCAAGGGCCGCGAGCGCAAGCTGGGCTACAGCCGCCGCGCCATGCGCGACTTCGAGGCATGGCTGGCGGCCTCGCCGCTCGGCAGCCCGGCTCCTTAAGGACCGGCAGCAGACATGACGACGGGCGCCGCGGCCAGGCCGGGCGCCCGTTCTGCTGATGCCTGACGGCCGGGCCGCTGCGCCTTCAGCGCAGGGCGGGCTTCAGGTAGAGCACGTTGTCGATGGTCTGGATCAGCGCCGGATCGGTGGCGATGGAGGCCTGGGCGCCGGTCTGGCTCCAGCCGCCGAGGTTGAGCACGCCATGGAGGACAACACTGAGGACAAGCACGCAGGCCACGGCGGCCATGTGCTGACTGACGGTGGCTTTCCGGGGGTCCATGATCACCGCCTCCCTGCTGCTACGGGGGACACATCCGACGGTCTACAGTCGAGTGTAGCCCAACAGGCCACATCGTTAAAGTACCTTCTCAAGGAGACCCCGTCAACGCCTTGTTTCATAACATTCTTTTCTTACGCTTTCCGACGTAGGGATGGCTCGTTCCCTACATCGGAAGCCAGTATGGACATCTCCCCTCCCCTCCCGCAAGCGCCGAGTCGTGGCAGACGTCAGAATCTCCCGGTCAGGGAGGCAACCGTCAAACGAAGGGGGCGGGTGTCGATGGCGGCCATCTCGGGGTGAAAGACGTTCCACCGGTGCCGCCGCAGCCGCCGCAAATAACCCTCCGCCAACAGTGCCGGCAGCAGCGCCGGCAGGGCGGCGCGCGGCACCTGGCGGCGGCGGGCGCGGGCGGCCGTCAGCTGCGCCGCCGCCTCCCCTGCCAGCCGCTCGGCCACGGCGGCGACGGCGGCATGGGGCACGCCGGCCGTCACCACCTCCGGCCCCTGGCCGTGGGCCGCAAGGTCGGCGCGCGGCAGGTAGACCCGGTTCTGCGCCGCATGGAAGGCGGCGGCGCGCAGCAGCCAGACCAGGGTCCACGCCGTCCCCACCGCCTCCGCCGCCTCGGCTGCGTCCTCCCGCCCCTTCTCCGCCGCGCCGCCGCCGGTGAGCACCCCGACGGCCAGCCGCTGCACCGCGCCGCCGGTGGCGCGGGCGTAGGCCAGCAGGGCAGCGCGGTCGGCGGGCGGATCGTCGTCCATGTCCTGCTCGCGGCCCTGCAGTACCGCCTCGAAATCCTCCGGCCGCAGGTCACGGCGGCGGATGGCCTCGGCCAGCGCCGCCGCCACCGGATGCCCGGCCGCCACGGTGCCGCCGTCGTAGACCGATGCCAGCGTATCGCGCCACCATTGCAGGCGCATGAAGCCGATCATCGGCTCGTGGACCTTCTCGCGGATGGCTGCCACCTCGGCGTTGAAGGCGTAGACGGCGAACAGGTCCTCGCGCCGGTCGGCGGGCGCGAACAGGGCGGTGGTGAAGCGGTCGCGGTCGTGACGGCGGACCTCTTCCCCCACCAGCGACAGCGGCGGTGTACGGTCGGCACGGGCAGGGTCGGCCATGGGAAATGCCTTGCAGACGACAGGGGCGGTTTGCCGGACGGGCGGCTGCTGTGTCATATATGGCCTTCCATCTCGCAGGGAAAGCCGCCACGCATGCCGGTGACCGACACCGCCAGTCCAGCCTGGACCCCGCCGACCTCCGGCAAGGGCATGGCGGACGAGAACTTTCCCGTCGCCGGCCTGCTGCTGGCGGCCCGCCACCGGCCGGTGGTGGCTGCGTATTACCGCTTCGCCCGCACCGCCGACGACATCGCCGACGACCCTGCCCTGCCGACTGACCGCAAGCTCGCCCTGCTCGACCGCCTGGAGGCGGTGCTGAGCGGCGAGGCCCCGGCCGCCGCCGCCCCGCCGGCCGCCGCCCTACGGCCGCTGCTGCTGGATCGCGGCGTGCCGCTAACAGTGGCGGCGGACCTGCTGGTGGCCTTCCGCGCCGATGCCCGCAACACCCCCTGCGAGACCTGGGACGAGCTGATGGCCTATTGCCGCCACAGCGCCGCGCCGGTCGGGCGCTTCCTGCTGCGCCTGCACGGAGCCCCGGCCGCCGCCGATTCCCCCGCCGATGCCCTGTGCGCGGCGCTGCAGGTTCTCAATCACCTGCAGGATCTGCGCGCCGACTGGACGCGCCTCGGCCGCCGCTACCTGCCGCTGGAGGATATGGCGGAGCCGGCGGACCTCGGCCGCACCCCGGCGCCGGAGCGGCTGCGCGCCCCCATCCTGGCAGCCCTGGAGCGGACCCGCGACCTGCTCGCCGCCGCCGCGCCGCTGCCGGTGCTGGCCGGCGACCGCCGCCTCGCCATGCAGAGCGCCATGGTGCTGCATCTGGCACACCGGCTGGCGGCGCGGCTGACCGCCGCCGCCCCCCACACCGAAGGCGTCAGGGCCGCCCGCCACCACTGGCTGACGGCGGCGCTGGCGGGGCTGGCGGCCGGCGCGGGGGTGAGGCCATGACCGCCATGCCGCCTCCGGCCGCGGCCGATCGCAAGGCCCTGGCGCGTGGCGTCGCCCGCGCCGGATCGTCGTTCTACTGGGCCATGCGCCTGCTGCCGCGACCGCAGCGGGAGGCGATGTTCGCCCTTTACGCCTACTGCCGCGAGCTGGACGATATCGCCGACGGCACCGCCCCGCTGGCGGAAAAACGCGGCCGGCTGGCGGCGTGGCGGCGGGAGCTGGACGCCCTTTATGCCGGCATGCCGGCCACGCCGGTCAGCCTCGCCCTGCTCGACCCCATCCGTCGCTGCCGGCTGCCGCGCGAGGAGTTCGAGGAGATCATCGCCGGCATGGAAATGGACGCCGCCGGTGTCATGCTGGCGCCGCTGCTGCCCGACCTGCGGCTGTATTGCCGCCGGGTGGCGGGCGCCGTGGGCGTGCTGACCCTCGGCATCATGGGCGACCGCAGCCGCCCCGCCGGCTGCCTCGCCCTGGTGCTGGGCGAGGCCATGCAGCTGACCAACATCCTGCGCGACCTGCGCGAGGACGCCGCCCTCGGCCGCCTCTACCTGCCGCGCGAAACCCTGGCGGAGGCCGGCATCGTCGCTGCCAGCCCCGACGAGGTGCTGGCCCACGAGGCGCTGCCCTGGGTCTGCGACATCGTCGCCGCCATGGCCGCCGCCCGCTTCCAGGAGGCACGGCTGATGGTGCCGGAGGTGGATCCGATGGCCGCCGCGCCGGCGGTGATGATGATGGACATCTACAGCCGCCTGCTCGACCGGCTGCGCGAGCGCGGCTGGCAGGCGCTGGACCAGCGCCCCGCCCTCGGCAAGCTGGAACTGGTCTCCATCGCCCTGCGGCACAAGGTGTTCGGCGCCGCATGACGGCCGGCCGCCGCCGCCTGCACGTGATCGGCGCCGGCATGGCCGGGCTGGCCTGCGCCGTGGAAGCGGTGCGGCGCGGTCTGGCGGTGACGGTGCACGAGGCGGCCCCGGCGGCCGGCGGGCGCTGCCGGTCGTTCGATGACCCGATCCTCGGCCGGCGGCTCGACAACGGCTCCCACCTCATGCTGGCGGCCAATGCCGCCACCCGCGCCCTGCTGGAGACGACCGGCGGCTGGTCGGCGGTGACCGAGGTGGCGCCGGCCTGCTTCAGCTTCCACGACCTGCGCCGCGACCACGGCTGGACCCTGCGCCCCAACCCCGGCCCGCTGCCGTGGTGGCTGGCGCGGGCCGACCGGCGGGTGCCGGGGGTGGGCGCCCTCGCCCACCTGCGCGGCCTGCTGCTGCTGGCCCTGGCGGAACCGCAGGCGACGGTGGCGGAGGCGCTGGCCGGGCCGCTGCTCGATCCGCTGTGGCACCCGGTGGCGGAGGCGGTGCTCAACACCGCGCCGGCGGAAGCCTCCGCCCGTGCCTTGTGGGTGGTGGCGCGCGAGACCCTCGGGCGCGGCGAGGCCGCCTGCCGGCCGTGGCTGTTCCCGCACGGGCTCGACGCCGCCCTGGTGGCTCCGGCGGTCGACTGGCTGCGCCGGCAGGGGGCGGAGGTGCGGCTGGCGGCGCCGGTGCGGCGGCTGGAGTGCCAGGACGGCGCGGTGACCGGGCTCGTTGATCGCGCCGGAGAGACCGAGGCGCTGGCAGGGGGCGGAGGTGCGGCTGGCGGCGCCGGTGCGGCGGCTGGAGTGCCAGGACGGCGCGGTGACCGGGCTCGTTGATCGCGCCGGAGAGACCGAGGCGCCGGCAGGGGGCGGAGGTGCGGCTGGCGGCGCCGGTGCGGCGGCTGGAGTGC
>NZ_BAAAEP010000034.1:0-50780 GCF_039523075.1 Caenispirillum bisanense | reverse complement strand
CGCAGCACGCCGCCCCGGCGCCGCAGCCGGCCCTCCACCGCCCGGTGACCGCGCCGCCGCGTCCGCAGCCGCTGCAGGCGGCGGTGCAGCCGCGCCCGCAGGCCGCCGCGCCGATGGCCGCCGAGCCGGAAGAGCACCGCACCCTGGCCCAGGGCCTGCTCGCCCGCATGACCGGCCTCGCCCGCCGCACCACCGGCACCGCGGCGCCGCACCAGGAACCGGAAGTGCGCACCGCCGCCCCGGTCGGCCATCCCCAGGCGCCGCAGCCGCGCGCCACGGCCGCCGACCAGATGCGCCTGAACGTCGACCCCGATGACCGGGTCCAGACCTCGTCGCAGGACGACGATGAGCTGGAGATCCCGGCTTTCCTGCGCCGTCAGGCCAACTGACCTGACCGGCGCCCCCGGCAGCCTCTGCCGGACGTCTGAACCAAACTTGTCGGCCCGCCCGCAACGGCGGGCCGATCCTTTTTCCTCCGGCGCCATCTCCACGCTTGCCCGTAACATTCTGCAACAATGATTGATTTGTGCAGTTGCGAGCCCGGGCGTTAGAACAGCAGCGTCAAGAACCCAGAACGGAGCAGGGCCCGCCGCCTCCCCATCCCGGCACACGATCATGCCGGCCAGCGAGTGAGGGCGTGCCTGCCGAAGGGAAGAGAGAATGTTTGACGAGACCGCTCGTGACGACATGTCCACCTGGACGGCGCCGGCCCGCGACGACAGCCGCGGCGTTGCCCATGCCCGCCAGCGGACGCTGAAGAGCGCCATCTCCTGCACCGGCACTGCCCTGCACTCGGGCCAGAAGGTCACCATGACCCTGCTGCCGGCCGCCCCCGACACCGGCATCATCTTCCGCCGCACCGACATCGCCGGCCGCCGCGCCGAGATTCCGGCGCTGTGGAACGCGGTCGCCGACAGCCGCCTGTGCACCGTCATCGCCAACGCCGATGGCGTCACCGTCGCCACCATCGAGCACCTGATGGCCGCCCTGGCCGGCTGCGGCCTCGACAACGTGGTGGTGGAGCTGAACGGCGGCGAAGTGCCGATCATGGACGGCTCTGCGGCGCCCTTCGTGTTCCTCATCGAATGCGCCGGCACGGTGGAGCAGGAAGCGGTGCGCAAGGCCATCCGCATCCGCCGCGCCGTTTCTGTCCGCAACGACCAGACCGTCGCCTCGCTGGCGCCGGGCCGTGGCGGCCTGACCATCGACTTCGAGATCGACTTCGCCGCCCGCGCCATCGGCCGCCAGCGCGATGCCTATCTGGTGACGCCGGCGACCTTCAAGCAGGACATCGCCCGCGCCCGTACCTTCGGCATGCTGGAAGACATTCCGAAGATGCGCGCCGCCGGCCTCGGCCTCGGTGGGTCGCTGGACAACGCGGTGGTGGTCAACGACGACCAGATCCTCAACGAGGACGGCCTGCGCTTCAGCAACGAGTTCGTCCGCCACAAGATCCTCGACGCCGTGGGCGACCTGGCGCTGGCCGGCTACCCCATCATCGGCCGCTTCGACGGCGTGCGGTCCAGCCACGCCCACAACAACAAGCTGCTGCGCGCCCTGTTCGCCGATACCACCGCCTGGACGCTGGAGCCCATGCCGGCCGCCCAGTCGGCGGCCCCGGCGCCCGCCGGGCGTGCCCTGGAGCGGCTGAGCGCCTGAGGCGCCCGCCCCCACATCCCTGCCAGAGGGCGGCCTTCGGGCCGCCCTTTGCACGTTTCGCGGCGGGAAACGCGGACTGTTGCCCGCGCCCCACACTCCCTGCTGACACCTCCGCCGCCAGTGCGGTATAGTGCCGCGCTGCCGAACAGCCTGCGAACAGTAGCGAGCCGAGATGACCGTCGAGTTCAGCCCTTCCGCCGCCGGCCTCCGTTGGATGCGCCGTACCGTCGTCGCCGCCGCCGTGGTCGCCGCGCTGGCCGCCTGCTCCGGCAGCGACCCCGAGCCCTATGTCGAGCGGCCGGTGGAGGAACTCTACAACATCGCCATGTCGGAAGTGGGCAGCGGCAACTACAAGGCCGCCGCCAAGGCCTTCGACGAGGTGGAGCGCCAGCACCCCTATTCGTCGTGGGCGACGCGGGCGCAGCTCATGGCCGCCTATTCCTACTACGAGGCGGAAGACTACGACGACGCCATCATCGCCCTTGACCGCTTCATCCAGCTGCACCCCGGCAACCCGGACGTGCCCTACGCCTACTATCTGAAGGCGCTGTGCTATTACGAGCAGGTCAGTTCGGTGGCGCGCGACCAGAAGATGACCCGCCTCGCCCACGATGCGCTGCAGGAGGTGGTCAACCGCTTCCCCACCAGCGAATACGCCCGCGATGCCAAGCTGAAGCTGGACCTGACCGTCGACCACATGGCCGGCAAGGAAATGGACGTCGGCCGTTACTACCTGCGGCAGAAGCAGTATCTGGCCGCCATCAACCGCTTCAAGGCGGTGGTGGACGGCTTCCAGACCACCAGCCACGTGCCGGAAGCGCTCTACCGCATGGTGGAGGCCTATTCCCTGCTCGGCATGCAGGAAGAGGCGATGAAGACCGCCGCCGTGCTCGGCCACAACTATCCGGGCAGCGAGTGGTATGAAGACGCCTATTCGGTCGCCCAGGGCGGACAGCCGGTGACCGATACCGCCCGTTCCCGCGGCTGGCTGCCGAGCCTGCCGTCCCTGTGGTAGGCCCTGCGCGGGAGCCATCATGCTTGTCAGCCTGTCGATCCGCGACGTCGTCCTGATCGACCGCCTGGACCTCCACTTCGAGGGCGGGCTGGGCGTGCTCACCGGCGAGACCGGCGCCGGCAAGTCGATCCTGCTGGACAGTCTCGGCCTCGCCCTCGGTGATCGCGCCGACAGCGGCCTGGTGCGCCACGGCGCCGATCAGGCCTCGGTGACCGCCGTGTTCGACCTCGCGCCCGACCACCCGGCCCGCGCCCTGCTGAAGGAACAGGGCCTGGATGGCGGCGAGGACGTGCTGACGGTGCGCCGCATCGTCAGTCGCGACGGCCGCTCACGCGCCTTCGTGGACGATCAGCCGGCTTCCGTCGGGCTGCTGCGGCGGCTGGGCGACACGCTGGTGGAGATCCACGGCCAGTTCGACACCCACGGCCTGCTCAACCCCGCCACCCACATGGGCGTGCTGGATGCCTACGCCGCCCTGGAGCCCCAGGCCGCCGCCGTGCGCACCGCCTGGAAGGCGTGGCGCGATGCCGCCGCCGAGCGCGCCCAGGCGGAAGCAGACCTGGAGAAGGACCGGCAGGAGGAAGAAGCCCTCCGCCATGCCGTCGAGGAGCTGCGGGCCCTCAGCCCCAAGGCTGGCGAGGAAGCCGAGCTTGCCGCCCGCCGCAGCCAGCTGATGCACGGCGAGCAGATCGCCGAAGGCCTCAACGGCGCGCTGGCCGCCGTCACCCAGGCCGCCGACGTGGAGGCCGCCTTCCGCACCGCCCAGCGGTCGCTGGAACGCATCCTCGACAAGGCGGAGGCGGTGGCGCAGCCCATCCTCGACGCCCTCGACCGCGCCGCCATCGAGGCGTCGGAAGCCCTCAACCTGTTGGAACGGGCCGCCGCCGAGATCGACCTCGATCCCCGCCACCTGGAACAGGTGGAGGAACGCCTGTTCGACCTGCGGGCGCTGGCCCGCAAGCACGGCGTCGATGCCGACGGGCTGGCCGAGGTGCAGGCGCGGCTGGAGAAGCGTCTGGCGGCGCTGGAGGGCGGCGGTGCCGACATCGCCCGCCTGATCCGCGCCGAGCAGGCCGCCCGCCAGACCTACGTCGAAGCCGCCCGCGCCCTGCACAAGGCCCGCGCCGCCGCCGCCGGCACCCTGGATGCGGCGGTGAAGACCGAACTGGCGCCGCTCAAGCTCGACAAGGCCACCTTCATCACGCGGGTGGAGGAACTGCCCGAGGACGGCTGGAGCGCCGACGGCCTCGACCGCATCGCCTTCGAGGTCGCCACCAACCCCGGCGCACCGCCCGGCCCCATCGCCAAGATCGCCTCGGGCGGTGAGTTGTCGCGCTTCACCCTGGCGCTCAAGGTGGTGCTGGCGAGCATCGGCCCGGTGCCGACCCTGGTGTTCGACGAGGTCGACGCCGGCATCGGCGGCGCCACCGCCGCCGCCGTCGGGGACCGCCTCGGCCGGCTGGCCCAGGGGCTGCAGGTGCTGGTGGTCACCCACAGCCCGCAGGTGGCGGCCCGCGGCGCCCACCACTACCGCGTCTCCAAGCGGGAGGCCGACGGCCGCGTCACCACCACCGTGGAGCGCCTGGACGCCGCCGCCCGGCGCGAGGAAGTCGCCCGCATGCTGGCCGGCGAGCGTATTACCGACGAGGCGCGCGCCGCCGCCGACAGTCTTCTGAACACGACAGCCGCATGACCGACAGCACCCTCCGCAGCAAGGACCCGGCCGACCTCACCGCCCAGGAGGCGGCCGAGGAACTGGCCGCGCTCGCCGCCGAACTGGCCGAGCACGACCGCCGCTATCACGCCGAGGACGCGCCGGCCATTTCCGACGCCGCCTACGACGCGCTGAAGCGCCGCAACAGCGCCATCGAGTTCCGCTTCCCGGAACTGATGCGCGACGACAGCCCCTCGCGCTCGGTCGGCGCCGCGCCGGCCGCCGGCTTCGCCAAGGTGCGCCACCGGGTGCCCATGCTGTCGCTCGACAACGCCTTTTCCGAAGAGGACGTGCGCGATTTCGTCGGCAGCATCCGGCGGTTCCTGTCGCTGGGCGAGGATGCACCGCTTGAGATCGTCGCCGAGCCCAAGATCGACGGCCTGTCGTTCAGCGCCCGCTACGAGAATGGCGTCTTCGTCCAGGGCGCCACGCGCGGCGACGGTCAGGAGGGCGAGGACATCACCGCCAACCTGCGCACCGTCGCCGAGTTGCCGGAGCGCCTGAACGGCGACGCCCCGGCGGTGCTGGAGGTGCGCGGCGAGGTCTACATGAGCCGCGACGCCTTCTTCGCGCTGAACGAGCGGCAGGAGGCGGCGGGCGGCAAGATCTTCGCCAACCCGCGCAACGCCGCCGCCGGCAGCCTGCGCCAGAAGGACCCGGAGATCACCCGGTCGCGGCCGCTGTCGCTGTTCGCCTATTCCTGGGGCGAGGTGGTGGGCTACGAGGCGACCACCCACTGGGACTATCTGCAGCAGTTGCACGCCTGGGGCCTGCCCACCAACCCGCTGGCCCGCCTGTGCCGGTCGGTGGAGGAGGTGATGGACCTCTACCGCACCGTCTTCGAGCAGCGGCCGAGCCTGCCCTACGACATCGACGGCGTGGTCTACAAGGTCAACCGTATCGACCTGCAGAAGCGCCTCGGCTTCGTCAGCCGCAGCCCGCGCTGGGCCATCGCCCACAAGTTCCCGGCCGAGCAGGCCCATACGGTGCTGGAGAAGATCGAGATCCAGGTCGGCCGCACCGGCGTGCTGACCCCGGTCGCCCATTTGGCGCCGGTCACCGTCGGCGGCGTGGTGGTCAGCCGCGCCACCCTGCACAACGAGGACGAGATCAGGCGCAAGGGCGTGCGGGTGGGCGACACCGTCATCGTCCAGCGCGCCGGCGACGTCATCCCGCAGATCCTCGGCGTGGTGGAAAGCCAGCCGCGCGGGGCGGCGGAGTACGAGTTCCCGGAGGTCTGCCCGGTGTGCGGCAGCCAGGTCAACCGCGAGGAGGGCGCCGTGGCGCGGCGCTGCACCGGCGGTCTGGTGTGCGCGGCCCAGGTGGTGGAGCGCCTGAAGCACTTCGTTTCCCGCGACGCCTTCGATATCGAAGGGCTGGGGGCGAAGCAGATCGAACTGTTCCACGAGCGGGGCTTCCTGAAGGCGCCGGCCGACATCTTCCGCCTGCGCGACCTGGAAACGCCGGGGCAGAAGCGCATCAGCAGCCTGCCGCGCATCGGCGAGAAGTCGGCCCAGAACCTGTTCGACGCCATCGACGCCCGCCGGCAGATCGGCCTCGACCGCTTCATCCACGCGCTCGGCATTCCGCAGGTCGGCCAGGCGACGGCCCGGCTGCTGGCGCGCGTCTACCGCGACCTCGACACCCTGACCGACGCCATGCGCGCCGCCGCCGACAAGGACAGCGACGCCCACAAGGAACTGCTCGGCATCGAGGGCATCGGCGAGAGCATGGCCGACGACCTCACCGGCTTCTTCACCGAACAGCACAACATCGACGTGCTGGAGGACCTGAAGGCGGCCGGGGTGAGCGTGCTGCCGTTCGAGCAGCAGGTGGCGAGCGACAGCCCGATCAAGGACAAGACCGTCGTCTTCACCGGCACGCTGGAAACCATGAGCCGCGGCGAGGCCAAGGCGCGCGCCCAGGCGCTGGGGGCGAAGGTGGCCGGGTCGGTGTCGAAGAAGACCGACCTGGTGGTCGCCGGCCCCGGCGCCGGATCGAAGCTGAAGCAGGCCCAGGACCTGGGCGTCGCCACCATGACCGAAGCCGAGTTCCTCACCCTCATCGGCGGCTGAGGGCGGCGGCACTCCCGCGCCCTCCCCTCCTCTCCTTCCGCACTCCTGCCCAAAGAAAAACCGGCGCCCCCTGTGGGAGGCGCCGGTTCATCCGGTCACGCGCGCGGCCCGAAGGCCGCGGAGTGTCAGCCAGCGATCTCGGTCTGCGCGAAGAAGAACGAGATTTCGCGAGCGGCGTTTTCCAGGCTGTCGGAGCCGTGGACGGAGTTCGCTTCGATGCTCTCGGCGAAGTCCTTGCGGATGGTGCCCTCGGCGGCGTTGGCCGGGTTGGTGGCGCCCATGATCTCGCGGTTGCGGGCCACCGCGTTCTCGCCCTCAAGCACCTGCACCACCACCGGGCCGGAGATCATGAAGGAGACCAGCTCGCCGAAGAAGGAGCGCTCGCGGTGCACGTCGTAGAAGCCTTCGGCCTGGGCCTGGGTCAGCTGCAGACGCTTCTGGGCAACGATGCGCAGGCCGTTTTCTTCGAAACGGGCGTTGATCTTGCCGGTCAGGTTGCGACGGGTGGCGTCGGGCTTGATGATCGAGAGGGTGCGTTCGATAGCCATTACGGTATCCCTGCGTTTGTTGTGCGGCCAGCGGCCGGGCTGTGGCGGGTCGCGGTCGCGACGCGGCCGTTCGCGACAGACTCCATACACGGTCTTTGCACCGGCCGCAAACGGTGCGCGGTTATACAGAACGCGCCAGCCCCTGACAACCGCCAAACCATTACGCCTTCCGGCCGGGCCGGACGTGGCCGTTTCCGGCGGCGTCGAGGTATGGTAGGAAGCGGTCCATGCTGCACGTCAACGACCTCGTCTATCGCATCGGCGGCCGAGTCCTGCTCGACGGCGCCACCGCCCACATCCCCGCCGGGGCGCGGGTGGGTCTGGTGGGCCGCAACGGCACCGGCAAGTCGACCCTGCTCAAGCTCATCCTCGGGGAGATCGCCCCGGATGCCGGCGACATCACCGTGCGCCCGCGCGCCAGCGTCGGCCGGGTGGCGCAGGAAGCGCCGGCCGGCGACCGCACGCTGGTCGACTGCGTGCTGGCCGCCGACCTGGAACGCGACCGCCTGCTGGCGGAGCTGCCCGCCGCCGAGGCCGCCGCCGACGCCCACCGCATCGCCGAGATCCACGAGCGGCTGAACGCCATCGACGCCCACTCCGCCCCCGCCCGCGCCGCCAGCATCCTGGCCGGCCTCGGCTTCACGGCGGAGGCACAGGAGCGGCCGGTGGGCGACTTCTCCGGCGGCTGGCGCATGCGCGTGGCGCTGGCCGCCGCCCTGTTCGCCCGCCCCGACCTGCTGCTGCTGGACGAACCGACCAACCACCTGGACCTCGAAGCCACCATCTGGCTGGAGAACTACCTGGCGGTCTACCCCGGCACGCTCATCATCGTCAGCCACGACCGCGACCTGCTGAACAAGGTGTGCCAGCGCATCGTCCACCTGGACAAGGGCAAGCTGGTTTCCTACCAGGGCGGCTATGACGACTTCGCCCGCCAGCGGCGCGAGATGATGGAACTGCGCGAGAAGGCGGCGGTGAAGCAGGAAGCCCGCCGCGCCCACCTGCAGTCCTTCGTCGACCGCTTCCGCGCCAAGGCCACCAAGGCCCGCCAGGCCCAGAGCCGCCTGAAGATGCTGGAGAAGATGGAGCCGGTGGTGCCCATCGTCGAGGATCGCGGGGTGTCGTTCGACTTCCCCCAGCCCGACGAACTGGCGCCGCCGCTGATCCAGGTGGAGGCCGGCAAGGCCGGCTACGACGGCCGCCCGGTGCTGTCGCGGCTGTCGTTCCGCATCGACATGGACGACCGCATCGCCCTGCTCGGCGCCAACGGCAACGGCAAGTCGACGCTGGCGAAGATCATCACCGGCCGCCTGGCGCTGATGGACGGGGAGATGAAGGCCAGCCCCAAGCTGCGCGTCGGCTACTTCGCCCAGCACCAGACCGAGGAACTGAACCCCCAGGGCACGCCGTTCCAGCACATGGCGAAGCTGATGCCGGGGGTGGCCGACGCCAAGGTGCGCGCCCACCTCGGCCGCTTCGGCTTCGGCGCCGACCTGGCCGACAACCGGGTGGAGCAGCTGTCGGGCGGCGAGAAGGCGCGTCTGCTCATCGCCCTCATGACCCACGACGCGCCGCACATCCTGGTGCTGGACGAACCCACCAACCACCTGGACATCGACACCCGCGACGCCCTGATCGAGGCCCTGAACACCTTCGACGGGGCGGTGGTCATCATCTCCCACGACCCGCATCTGGTGGAACTGGTGGCCGACCGCCTGTGGCTGGTGGCCGACGGGCGGGTGATGCCGTTTGACGGCGACATGCAGGACTACCGCAAGCTGCTGCTCGACCGCGCCCGCGATGCCCGCCGCGAGGCCAAGGCGGAAGCGCGCGCCGACGCCGAGGCGCCGGCCCAGTCCGCCGCCGCCCGCAAGGAGGACCGCCGCCTCGCCGCCGAACTGCGGCAGAAGGCGGCGCCCCTGAAGAAGCAGGCGCAGGCGGCCGAGAAGAAGCTGGAAGACCTGACCGCCCGCCGCGCCGGCGTCGAGGCCAGGCTGGCCGACCCCAAGCTCTACGACGGCCCCGGCGACAAGGTGGCGGCCCTGCAGAAGGAACTGGGCGAACTGTCCAAGGCCATCGAGGAAACCGAACTGGCCTGGATCGAAGCCCAGGAAGCCTACGAAGAGGCGATGGCGGCGGCCGGCTGAGCATCGCCGCCGCCGCCGCCCTTGCCCCCGGTCCCGCCGAAGCCCGCCGTCGTCAGCATCAGCCAGAAGTCGCGGACGGCGGTTTCCTTGTGGGTCGGGTCCTTGATGTCGGCGGTGAAGTCCTCGATGAAGTTCGGCCGCTTCAGGTGCTCGACCACGCGGGAGCGGGCCAGCGCCATGGCCTTGCCCTCGATGAGCAGGCCGGAGGCGACGAAATGCACCAGCCGCTTGGCGCGGATGCGCAGGGAGTCGGTAGGGTCGTCCAGGCGCTCGATCACCCGTTCCTGCACCAGATAGCGCGCCACCAGCGTATCCAGCCGGTCCACCAGGGCATCGCGCAGCTGCGGCGGCAGCGCCGTGCCGCGCAGCGCCCGCTGCAGGGTGCCGATGGCGGCCAGCTTCTCGTGGGCGCTTTCGTCGACGCGGACGAAGGCGTGGATGTCCGCCGCCTCCATCACCGTCATCTGGATGGCCTGGCCCAGCATCGGCAGGCACTGGCGACCGCTTTCGGTCTTCAGCATGTCGAGGTAGTAGTGCACCCGGCGCGAGCGGTCGGCGATCATGCCGCCCATGGTGCCGATGGCCAGTTGCAGGCCGGTCTTGCCGCCTTCGGCGAACTGGCGGCTGCAGCGACTGGTCAGGGCTTCCGCCATCTGCGGCCCGGTGCCGAGGCGCGGGAAGCGCAGCAGGCGGGTGACGAGCGCCTGGAACGCCTCCGTCTCCTTGGCCGGGTCGTTGCGCGACAGCGGCCGGGCGCCCGACACCTCGTTGACCACCCGGTCGCGCAGCACCAGCCAGGCGGACTTGAGCCGCCCTTCGGCCATCATGCTGCGCAGCACCGCCACCGTTTCCGGCTCCCGCCGGCCGGCGGGCGGCTTGCCCTCCATGATGTCGATGAGCGCCACCAGCGCGGCCGACAGGTTGGGCCGCTCGCCCAGGATGTCCTGAATGGTCTGCGGCGAGCCGAGGACGTCGGCGATGAACTCGTCGAGGATGCCGAAGTCTTCCTCGCATAGGTCGGGGGTCACCGTCGCCAGCAGCACGTCGAGCTTGGCGAGGTACGACCCCTGGCCGATGAGGTCGCGGGCAACGGCGCTGCGGATCAGCAGGGCGCGGTCCTGCGGCACCCAGGCCACCTGCTCGGCGGTGCGGCAGAGCTTGGCATAGCTGGCGAGGCCGAGCTTCCACACCGCCTTTTCCCCCTCCGCCCGGCGGGCGCGGGAGGCGGCTTCCTCGACCAGCCGGTACAGCTCGTCGCGGCGCTGGCGGGCGTCGGTGCCGCGCGCCTTGGCCTGCAGGGTGGCGACCCGGTCCACCGCCGAGGGGTAGACCTGCGGGTCGGAATCCATCAGCCGGCTGAGGGCGCGGTAGTTGTGCAGGGTCTCCAGCGGCGTCAGCTTGTTGGCGTCGAGCCAGCGGCGCAGCACCTTGGCCGCCGTCATGCGGGCGGGCAGCGCGTAAAGGTCTTCGACGTCGGCGCAATCCGCCGCCTCGGTGATCGCCGATGCCGCCACGTTGGCGCCATTGGCGCTGCCGCCGCGGTCCTTTTCGTAAACGGTGGTCTCGCGCCCCAGGCGGTCGCGCACCACCCGCACCGCCTGACAGTTGGCGCGGGCGAGGATCTTGTCGGCCTCGCGGATGGCCGGACCTTCGTCCTCCACCACGGCCTCCACGATCCAGCGGCCGTCGCGCTGCACCTGGACCTCGAACTTAGCCCGACCCATTCCCCTGTCCCCCTGGTCCGTTCTGGACCCGCCCTCTCGTCCCCCGACAAGTGGATGCGGTATCGTCCTGTTTACCGACAGAGCCCGGCGAAAAACAGGCGCAGATGTTCGACCGACAGTTCAGCGGCCGGCGGGGGCGGCGACGCCGATGTTCGCACTGGCCTTTTCGGTCCAGCCGCCGCGTTCGGTCTGCTGCCAGTAGTGCAGTTCCCAGCCGGCATCCCGGCAGGCGACCCAGCGCCGGCGGGCGGCCTCCACCGCCGAGTCGTCGCGGCCGTCGAACAGGTCGAGGCAGCGGTCGTACTCGTCCATGCGGGCGGTGGTCATGCCGTCGGTGAGGAGAAGGATGCCGGCGCCGTTGGGGCGGTCGTCGCTGTCGGTCAGCCAGACCGGCTGGTCGGCCTCGAAGCCGTCGCCGGGCACGCCGTGGGGCAGCCAGCCGTCGGGGCGGAAGGTCCACAGCACCGCCGACAGGGCCTCGGCCCGCGGTCGCGAGGAGGTAAGGACCACGGCCCGCTGGCCGCTCTCCAGCACCTTGCCGAGCAGGGGCGGCAGCGCCTGTTCCAGCGGCCATTGCAGCAGATGATAGAAATCGACGCGCCTCATGCGGCGCAGTCTAGCCGAGGCGGCGGCGGGCGGAAAGTGGGGCCGCCGGGCGGCGGCCCCCTTTCTTCGTTCTTCTCCCGCCGGATGGTCACGCGCTCAGCGCGGGGCGCCGGCGGTGGCTTCCAGGAACGCCCGCAGGGCCTTGCGCTGGCGCTGGTCCAGCTTGAGGTAGTCGTTGGCCAGCTGCACCACCTCGGTGGAGGTCATCGGGTCGCTGCCGGCATCCACCGGGCGCACCAGGCGGGTGCGGCCGGGGCGGGAGGCGGCGGCACCGGCACGGGCGGCGCGCTCGCGCACCACCTCTTCCGGCAGGTCTTCGAAGAAGAAGGCCACCGGCACGCCCAGCACGCAGGCCATGTCATACAGGCGGGAGGCGGAGATGCGGTTGGTGCCGCGTTCGTACTTCTGTACCTGCTGGAAGGTGACGCCGATGGCATCGCCGAGCTGCTGCTGGGTCATGCCGAGCAGGGTGCGGCGCAGACGCAGGCGGACGCCGACGTTGACGTCGATGGGATCGGGGGCGCTGTCGTCGGCGGCGGCGTCGATCGGACGGATGGAGCGGGCGGTGAGGCTGGACATGATGGTGTCTCCGGCGGTTGGGGGTGTGACAGCCATCACATAGCAGCCGGCGTGCCATCCGCCGCCGACACCCGCCCGGCGTTTGCCACCGCCGCCACAAGTGGAGGGAAAACTTCACTTTTCACGGAAGTGTAACGATGCCGCCCGACCCGCCCCGCGGCTGTACCGCCATACCGCCGGCCGCACCGTGCCCATGCAGCCTGCGGTTTTGCGTCGCTTCCTGAGAGAATTTCCAAACTGCAAAGGGCCTCCCGGTTTCCCGGAAGGCCCCTTGCCATGGTCGGACATGGGCGGGCGATCAGCCCTCGGTGATGCGCACCGCGACGAAGCGGCTGCCGGCCTCGCTCTGCACCATCAGCAGCACGGACTTGCGGCCAGCCTTGCGCGCCGCATCCACCTGGGTGCGGATTTCGTCGGCTGAGGTCACCTGCTTCTGGTTGACCTCGACAATCACATCGCCCGGCCGAATACCCTTCTGCGCCGCATCACTATCGGCATTGAGATCGGCCACCACGACGCCACGGCCGACGTCTTCGGGGATCTGGAAGGTGGTGCGGGCCTGGTCGTCCAGCGGCTGCACCGACAGGCCGAGGGCGGGGATGTCGGCCCCGGCCGCCGGACCGGCCGGCGGGGCGCCGTTCTCCTCGGTGGCGAAGGCGGTCTCGGCTTCCTCCTCCAGCTCGGCGACGGTGACGCGCACGGTCTTGCGGGCGCCGTCGCGCCACACGTCCACCGCCACGGCCTTGCCGATTTCGGTTTCGGCCACCGCCTTCGGCAGGTTGCGCATCTCGCGGATGTCGTTGCCGTCCCAGGTGAGGATCACGTCGCCGGCCAGGATGCCGGCTTCGGCCGCCGGGCCGCCCTCCTGCACGCTGGCCACCAGGGCGCCGCGCGGGCGGTCGAGGCCCAGGCTGTCGGCGATTTCCTCGGTCACCGTCTGGATGCGCACGCCAAGCCAGCCGCGCTTCACCTCGCCGTACTTGCGCAGGTCGTCGATGACGGCGCGGGCCAGGTTGGACGGGGTGGCAAAGCCGATGCCCACCGAGCCGCCGCCGGCCGGCGAGTAGATGGCGGTGTTCACGCCGATCACCTCGCCCCGCATGTTGAACAGCGGGCCGCCGGAGTTGCCGCGGTTGATGGAGGCGTCGGTCTGCAGGAAGTTGTCGTAGGGGCCGGCATTGATGTTGCGGGCGCGGGCGGAAATGATGCCCGCCGTCACCGATCCGCCCAGGCCGAACGGGTTGCCGATGGCGATGACCCAGTCGCCGACGCGGGCCTGCTCGCTGTCGCCGAACTTCACGAACGGCAGGTCGCGCTCGGTGGTCACCTTCAGCAGCGCCACGTCGGTCTTGGGGTCGCGGCCCACCACCTCGGCCTTCAGGGCGGTGTCGTCCTGCAGGATGACGGTGACTTCCTCGGCGCCCTCGATGACGTGGTTGTTGGTCACGATGAAGCCGTCGGCGGCGATGATGAAGCCGGACCCGAGGGAGGTCGCCCGCCGCGGCATGGACGGCGCCTGCTGGCGGTCGAAGAACTCGCGGAAGAAGTCCTCGAACGGGCTGCCGGGCGGGAACTGCGGCATCTGCGGGCCGCGCTCGCCGGTCAGGCTCTGGGTGGTGGAGATGTTCACCACCGCCGGCAGCAGCTTCTCGGCCAGGTCGGCAAAGGACTCGGGCGCCTCGCGCGCCGCCGCCGGGGCGATGCCGTGACCGACGGCCAGGGCGACGAGCACCACCAGCGACGCAAGCCAGCGCACCGCAGCGGCCCGACCGGCGCCCCGCCGGCCGGAGGACATGCGCTGGTCAGCCGGCGCGGGGGTTCGGAACGATCCTCTCACGGACACTTCTCCATTACAGCGGACGCAGACAGGCCGGCTCTCCACCAGACCCTGAAGAATCATGGCTTCCAATCTAGGACGGCAACCGGGCGGGTTCCAGAGACACTATGCTTTTCAGGTAAAGGACGTTGCGGCAAGTGCGGAAACCGCCGCCGCGCCCTGCCCCTGTGGCCGGTGCCCCCGGCCTCAGCCGCCGCCCGCCCGCAGCAGCCATACCGCCGCCACGCCAAGGGCGCAGCCGACGACGCCAGCGGCGCGCAGGGTGCTGTCGGGCAGGGTGAGGATCTGCGCCAGCATGGCCTTCATGCGGCCGGGAAACAGGGCGTAGACGGCGCCTTCCAGGGCGATGGCGAGGGCAAGGGCGGTCAGCAGGTCGGTCATCGGATGTCGTGTCGTGTCGTGGCGCCGGCAGGAAAAAGGGGCGCGCCCGGCAGGAACCGGACGCGCCCCGAGGATAGGGAACCCTTAAGGCAGCCGTCGTCAGCGCTGGGCCGCCGGCAGCGGGCTCGGCAGGTTGCCGCCGGCCGGACCCTGGCCGAAGAAGCGGAAGAAGTCGCTTTCCGGGCTCAGGACCATGGTGGTGGTACCGTTGCCCAGGGCCTCGCGGTAGGCCTGCATGGAGCGGTAGAAGGCGAAGAACTGCGGGTCCTGGCCGTAGACCTCGCCCAGGATGCGGTTGCGGTCGCCGTCGCCCTGACCGCGGAGGATTTCCGCCGTCTTGCGCGCCTCGGCCAGGATGACGGTGCGGTCGCGGTCGGCTTCCGCCTCGATCTTGGCCTTCAGCTCGGCGCCTTCGGCGCGCAGCTGGGCGGCCTGGGCGATTCGGCTGGAGCGCATGCGGTTGAACACCGACTGGCTGGTTTCCTGCGGCAGGTCGGTGCGGCCGATGCGGACGTCCACAACCTCAATGCCGAACTCGCCGGCGCGGCGGCGCACGGTCTGGGTGATTTCCGACATGACGCGGCCGCGGCTCTCGGCCAGCAGGTCGGTCAGGTCGGCCTCGCCCAGCTGGTCACGCACGGCCGAGTTGAGGATGGAGCCGAAGCGGTCGCGCAGGCCGGCTTCGCTGCGCACCGTCTGGTAGAACGCCAGCGGGTCGACGATGCGGTAGCGGGCGTAGGTGTCGACGATGATGCGCTTCTGGTCGCGCAGCGGCACTTCCTGGCCCGGCGGGTCCAGGTCGAGCGTGCGGCGGTCGTAGGTGATGACGTTCTGGATGAACGGCATCTTGAACTTCAGGCCCGGTTCCGTCTCCACCCGCTGCGGGCTGCCGAACTGCAGCACCAGCGCCTGCTGGGTCTGGTGGACGGTGAACATGGAGCTGAACAGGATGACGGCTGCCACCGCGATGATGACGCCGACGACGGCGAGACTGGTCCGTTTCATCGAGCGGCCTCCTGCTGAGCGGACGAGAGCGTGGGCGCCGGCCGGTCATTGGGAGACGGCTGGGAGAAGGTGTTGGGCGTGGCCGAAGAGCCGGCCGCACGGGCCGCCGGCACCTGCTGGGCGCGGCGCTGCAGTTCCGGCAGCGGCAGGTAGGGCACGACGCCGTTGGTCCCGGCGGCGCCGTTCTGGCCATCCACCAGCACCTTGTCGCTGCGCGACAGGACGTCCTGCATGGTTTCGAGATAGAGACGCTGGGTGGTCACGTCCTGGGCGGTCCGATAGCTGTCCAGCACCGAGCCGAAGCGGTCCGCCTCACCCTGGGCGGCGGCGATGACCGACTGCTTGTAGGCCTGGGCTTCCTGGATCATGCGTTCCGCCTCACCCTTGGCGCGCGGCACGATGTCGTTGCGGTAGGCCTGGGCTTCGTTCTGCAGGCGCTCCTTGTCCTGGCGGGCGCGCTGCACGTCGTTGAAGGCGTCGATGACTTCCGCCGGCGGGTCGGCCTTCAGCAGCTTCACGTCAAGGACCGTGATGCCCGAGTTGTAGCCGTCGAGGATCTGCTGCAGCAGCCGGGCGGAGCGGGCCTGGACCTCGGCACGGCCTTCGGTCATGGCGGTTTCCAGCGGCGTCTGGCCGATCACTTCACGCATGGCGCTTTCGGACGCCGCCTTCACCGTCGCTTCCGGGTCGCGGATGTTGAACAGGAAGTTGCCGGCGTCGGAGATGCGCCACTGCACGATGAAGTCGGTGTCGATGATGTTCTGGTCGCCGGTCAGCATCATGCTTTCCTGCGGCACGTCGCGGGCGCCGCCGGAGCGCGGATCAGCGCTGCCGCGGAAGCCGATGGTCAGCTGGTTGGTCAGCGTGACCTTGGGCGTCTGCACCTCGCCGATGGGGCCGGGGAACCAGTAGTTCAGGCCGGGCCCGGTGGTCTTGACGTACTTGCCGAACAGCAGCTCGACGCCCTGTTCGTCCGGCTGCACGCGGTAGAAGCCGGTCAGGCCCCAGGCGATGAGCACGCCCGCCGCGATCAGCACCACCGTGCGCGCGCCGATGCCGCCGCCGCCGCCGCCACTGCCGCCGCGACCGCCGCCCGGCACCCACTTGCGCAGGCGTTCCTGGCTCTTGCGCAGCAGCTCCTCCAGGTCGGGGGGCTGCTGACCGCCGCCACCGCCGCCGCCGCCGTTGCCGCCGCCGCCCGGACCCCGGCCACCCCATGGGCCGCCGCCGTTGTTACCGCCGCCGCCCCAGGGGCCGCCCTGTTGATTCCAGGCCATTGAACAAATCCCTCTTCGCTTACAGATACCCGAGCGTTTAAGGTGCACAACCGGATCGCCCGGAGGCTTCCTCCGTGCGATCCCGTGCCGGAAGCCCGCCTGCGCGGACACGAAACCATCCCTGCCTTATAGGGCACCAGGATAACCCGTGCAACGAAGGGGGGTTCCGACGATCCCTTCACGCGCTACGCGCCCGGTCCTTCACGCGCTACGAGACCCGGTCGGCACAACGCGCCACTCGGGTTGAGATATCGGGCAGTCTCAGGAGTTTTCAAGGATGGCGGAAATCGATAAGGGTGCAGTGGTAGAGGCACTGAAGGCCGTGCGGGTGGACCAACTGGGCACCGACATCGTCTCGGCCGGGTGGGTACGGGATGCGGTGGTGAGCGGCGGCCACGTCACCTTCGCCATCGAAGTCCCGCCAGAGCTGGGCCCGCAACTGGAACCCGTGCGCGCCGAAGCGGAGCGCGTGATCGCCGCCCTGCCCGGCGTGGCACAGGTGACGGCGGTGCTCACCGCCGACCGTGCCGCCGGCTCCGCCCCGCCGCCGCCACCGCCACCGCCGCCCGCCGGCGCCGCCGGCCATGGTCACGGGCACTCGCACAGCCACGCGCCGCGCGGCCCGGCGCCGGGCATGATGGGTCACGGCGGCGGCACCGGCCGGCTTGAGCTGCCCAACATCAAGCACATCGTCGCCGTCGCTTCCGGCAAGGGGGGCGTCGGCAAGTCCACCACCGCCGCCAACATCGCGCTGGCGCTGGCCCGGCTCGGCCTCAAGGTCGGCCTGTTCGATGCCGACATCTACGGCCCCAGCGTGCCGCGGGTGATGGGGCTCGCCGGCCAGAAGCCCATGGCCCGCGGCGACCGCATCGTGCCGCTGCGCAACCACGGCGTCACCGTCATGTCCATCGGCTTCATGGTCGAGGAGGATTCGCCGGTGGTCTGGCGCGGCCCCATGGTGGTGGGCGCCCTGGAACAGTTGCTGCGCGACGTGGAGTGGGGCGAGCTGGACGTGATGATCGTCGACATGCCGCCCGGCACCGGCGACACCCAGCTGACCATGAGCCAGCGCGTGCCGCTGGCCGGCGCCGTCATCGTCTCGACGCCGCAGGACATCGCCCTGCTGGACGCCCGCAAGGGCCTGTTCATGTTCCGCAAGGTGGAGGTGCCGGTTCTCGGCATCATCGAGAACATGAGCTACCACCAATGCCCCAAGTGCGGCCACCGCGAGGAGCTGTTCGGCCACGGCGGCGCCCGCCGCACGGCGGAGGAACTGGAAGCGCCGTTCCTGGGCGAGATCCCGCTCGACCTGAAGATCCGCGAAGCCACCGACGCCGGCCGCCCCATCGTGGTCGCCGAGCCGGACGGCCCGCACGCCACCGCCTACCTCGACATCGCGAAGTCGATCTGGAGCACCCTGAGCGGCGACAGCCCGGAAGCCCAGCCGGCGAAGAAAAAGCCGCGGTTCTGGTTCCGCTGAAAGCGGGTCAACTCCGCATCAGGCGCGGGTCCAGGGTGGCGGGTGTGATGCCCGCCACCCGGACCAGCCCTCACCCTTCGCGGTCGAGGCTGTCCATCAGTTCGCGCCATTCCCGCGGCGACAGGCCGGAGGTGGCCTGCGTCACCGGCTCGCCGGCCAGCAGGCGGCGGACGATGTCCAGACCGCCGCGCGACAGGTGGACGCCGCCCATGCGGTAGTCGCTGAAGGCCTCGTGGGTCAGCGGCACCCAGCGCTTCACCGTCTCCAGCATGGCTTCGGCGTAGACGCGGATTTCGTACTGGGCGTGGCTGTCGGCGCGCAGGGACAGGAAGTGCAGCAGGTTGTGCAGGTCGATCTTCCAGTACCACTGCGTATAGCAGTTCATGGTCAGGTTCATGCGCGCCAGCTCGCGGGCGAGGCCGCGGCGGGAGGGGTCCTGGCCCTCGTTCAGCATCCATTCGTAGTTGGCGTAGCAGCGCTCGGCATCCTCGCGCAGCAGGGTGAGGACGCGGTGGGCTTCCTCGCCGGTCAGGGGCTCGCCCTCGGCGCGGCCCTGGTGGTTCTGCTTGGACTGCGGCGCCAGCGCGTCCGGGCCCGGTATGTAGAATTCCTTGTCGAGGATGGAGTACCGCGCCGAATACTCGTTCACGTTGGCGGTGCGGTGGCGGATCCACTGCCGCGCCACGAAGATCGGCATCTTCACGTGGTACTTGATCTCGCACATCTCGAAGGGCGTGGTGTGGCGGTGCCGCATGAGGTAGCGGATGAGGCCGCGATCCTCGCTCACCTTCTTCGTCCCCTTGCCGTAGGAGACGCGCGCCGCCTGCACCACCGCCGAGTCGTCGCCCATGTAGTCGACCACCCGCACGAAACCGTGGTCGAGCAGCGGAATCGGCTCGTACAGAATGTCCTCCAGCGCCGGCACGGTGGCGCGGCGGGTGGGAGTCTCGATCCCCCGCAGCTGGGCGATCTCTTCCTTCTGCGCGTCGGTGATCGACATGGGCGGCCGGTTCCTTGGTATGAGGGCGTCGCGCCCTTTCTAGACCGACAGGGCAAGCCGTGGAAACCCTCTTTGCAAGTCGGGGCGCCCGCTCTATATAGAACCCGTCGGGGCAACCCGACTATGGGGCTAAACCCATTGCGGAATAAGCGTTACGGACCCGGGGGCAGTACCCGGCGGCTCCACCAGTTCCGCCGGCGCAGCACGCGCCGGCTTTCGGGGCCGACACAGGATCGACGTGCGTGGTAAAGGCATTGGCTGTCCCCGGCATGGCTCCACCGTTATCGGGCCGAACGCAATAGTTGCCAACGACAACTTTGCTGAGGTTCGCGCTGCTGCGTAATGCGGCATCGTAAACCACCTTAAAGCCCTGGCGGTTAGCCCCGTCAGGCGGGGTTCGGGAGGCACCTGGCAACAGAAGCCTCCCACTTCTCTCGCCTCCGGCCCCCTGCCGGGATACCCGGTGGCAGTAGCGCGCATCACCGGAGGGGACACGAGGCCTTGAACGAGCACGACGACCAGACCGACGGCTTCAACTACGAGGAAATGGTCGAGGATGCCCTGCGCGGCGTCCTGCGTCGCGCGCTCGAAAAGACCGCGGCCGAAGGCCTGCCCGGCCAGCACCACTTCTACATCACCTTCCGCACCGATGCGCCGGGCGTCACCCTGCCCGACCGCCTGAAGGCGCAGCACCCCGAAAGCATGACCATCGTCCTGCAGCACCAGTTCTATGACCTGGGTGTCACGCCGGACGAGTTCACGGTGACGCTGTCGTTCAATTCCCGCCTTGAAAAGCTGGTGATCCCCTTTGCGGCGGTCACCGCCTTCGCCGACCCCTTCGCCAAGTTCGGCCTGCAGTTCCACGTCGGCCTCGACGACGACATGGACGAACTGGACGACGAGGAATTCGAGGACGAGGACGACGACGACAGCCTGATGCGCCACGAAAACGCCGACGACCACCCCGAACAGGCGGGTGACGGCGAGGACGACAAGGGCGGCGACAACGTGGTCACCCTGGACGCCTTCCGTAAGAAGTGATTTCGCGGTAAACACTCCCTCGCAGAGTTCCTGATCCTACCCGCTCGGGCGGGCGGACCGTCCGTCGGGACGGCCGCCGCCGGCGGGCGCCGCCTGTGTCGCGAACCCGAGTGCGAGGCCTCATCGCCATGACCATCGACGTCGCTTTCTCCGAAATGTTCCCCCTGGGCAAGGACTCCACGCCCTACCGCAAGCTCACCTCCGACTTCGTGTCGGTGGATACGGTGGGCGGCCGCGAGGTGGTGGTGGTCGACCCGCGGGCGCTCACCCTGCTGGCGGAGGAAGCCTTCCGCGACGTCAGCCACCTGCTGCGGCCCGGCCACCTGGCGCAGCTGCGCAAGATCATCGACGACCCCGAGGCGAGCCCCAACGACCGCTTCGTCGCCATCGAGATGCTGAAGAACGCCAACATCTCGGCCGGCGGCATCCTGCCCATGTGCCAGGACACCGGCACCGCCATCATCATGGGCAAGAAGGGCCAGGCCATCTGGACCGGCGCCAACGATGCCCTGGCGCTGTCGGAAGGCGTCGCCAATGCCTACGCCAGGCTGAACCTGCGCTACTCGCAGATGGCGCCGCTGACCATGTATGACGAGGTCAACACCGGCAACAACCTGCCGGCGCAGATCGACCTCTACGCCACCGAGGGCGACGCCTACAAGTTCATGTTCATGGCCAAGGGCGGCGGCTCGGCCAACAAGACCTTCCTCTACCAGCAGACCAAGGCGCTGCTGAACCCGGCGTCGCTGCGCAAGTTCCTGGACGAGCAGATCCGCACCCTCGGCACCTCTGCCTGCCCGCCCTATCACCTTGCCATCGTCATCGGCGGCACCTCGGCGGAAACCTGCCTGAAGACCGCCAAGCTGGCCTCCGCCCGCTACCTCGACAGCCTGCCGACCGAAGGCAGCAAGGCCGGCCACGCCTTCCGCGACCTGGAGGCCGAGGCCATGGTGCTGGAGATGACCCAGCAGATGGGCATCGGCGCCCAGTTCGGCGGCAAGTACTTCTGCCACGACGTGCGCGTCATCCGCCTGCCGCGCCATGGCGCCTCCTGCCCGGTGGCCATCGGCGTGTCGTGCTCGGCCGACCGCCAGATCCTCGGCAAGATCACCCGCGACGGCGTGTTCCTGGAGCAGATGGAAACCGACCCGGCCAAGTACATGCCGGAGGTGAAGACCGAGAAGCTGTCCGACGAGGTGGTGAAGATCGACCTCAACCGCCCCATGGACGAGATCCGCAAGACCCTGTCGCAGTACCCGATCAAGACCCGCGTCAGCCTGACCGGGCCGATGATCGTCGCCCGCGACATCGCCCACGCCAAGCTGAAGGAACGGCTGGACAAGGGCGAGGGCCTGCCCGAGTACTTCAAGCAGCACGCCGTCTACTACGCCGGCCCGGCCAAGACCCCGGACGGCATGGCCTCCGGCTCCTTCGGCCCGACCACGGCGGGGCGCATGGACGCCTATGTCGAGCAGTTCCAGGCCGCCGGCGGCAGCATGGTGATGATCGCCAAGGGCAACCGCAGCAAGGCGGTGACCGAGGCCTGCCACAAGCACGGCGGCTTCTACCTCGGCTCCATCGGCGGTGCCGCGGCCATCCTGGCGCAGAACTCCATCAAGAAGGTGGAGGTGCTGGAGTACGCAGAACTGGGCATGGAAGCCATCTGGAAGATCGAGGTGGAGGACTTCCCCGCCTTCATCATCGTCGACGACAAGGGCAACGACTTCTTCCAGAAGCTGTAACGGCCGGGTGACCTCGGCCTGAGGGAAGGGCGCCGCTCCACCAGGGGCGGCGCCCTTTGCCGTTGCGGGCCGCGCCCTACGCCATCACCTGCCGCGCCACGTCGCGCACCTCCGGCCGGATGGCGCCGGTGGTCGGGGTGTCGGCGAGGGTGGTGAACCACTCCTCCGGCGGGTTGCGGCCGCGGCGGTGCGGCCACCACAGGCCACGCAGCACGCTTTCCGCCGCCGCCGGCAGGCGCTCGGGGATCGGTAGGCCGTTCAGGGTGGCCCACACGCCGGTCCAGCAGCGCGCCACCGACCACGGGTTATAGCCGCCGCCGCCAAGCACGATCACCCGCGGCGCCAGGTCCTTCAACCGCGCCACCGCCTGCCAGTAGCCGCGGTTAGACAGTTGAAGCCGGCTCTGCGGATCGTCGGCGAGGCCGTCGCAGCCGCACTGGATCATCAGCGCCGCCGGCTGCAGACGCTCCGCCAGCGGCACCAGCACCGTCTCGGTCAGGTAGTCCAGTTCGCTGTCGGTGAACCCCGCCGGCACCGGCAGATTGCGCGCGGCGCCGCCGGCGCGGTCGTCCGCCGCCCCGGTGCGGGGCCAGCGGCCGGCCTCGTGGATGGAGACGGTGAACACCCGCTCGTCGGCATGGAAGGCATCCTGCACGCCGTCGCCGTGGTGGGCGTCGAGGTCGATGTAGAGAATCGGCGCCACCCCGAGATCGAGCAGCCGCAGCAGCCCCAGCACCGGGTCGTTGAGGTAGCAGAAGCCGCTCGCCTGCGCCGCCCGGCCGTGGTGGGTGCCGCCGGGCGGATGGTGGACGATGCCGCCGTCGCGCACCAGCTCCGCCGCGCGGATGGAGCCGCCGCAGGCGGTGGCGGGGCGGCGGAAGACTTCCGGGTAGATCGGGTTGTTGTTGACGCCGATGTTGTAGCGCGCCCGCAGCTCCGCCGGCAGGTCCTGGTCGCGCTCCGCCGCCTGCAGGGCGGCGACATAGTCGGGATCATGGAAACGCGCCAGCTGCTCCGGCGTCGCCTGGGGGCTGTCCACATACTGCGCCTCCGGCAGCCAGCCCAGCGCCCGCCCCAGGTCGAGCACCGTCGACACCCGCGGGATGGCGAGCGGGTGGCTGCGGCCGTAGCGCGACAGGCGGTAGATCTCGTGGGCGATGAGCAGCGGGCGGGACAGCATGCCGCTGAAGGTAGGATGCCGGGCCAGCCGCCTCAACGGGCGTCGGGCAGGCCGCCGCTGTTGAGGGCCATCTGCAGATAGCGGTCGGTGATGACCTCGGCGGTGCGGTCGGAGCCGGTGATCAGGCCGGCGCGGCGCAGCAGCAGGTCGTGCCGCCGCACCGACCGTTCCAGCGGCCCGCCGGCGACGAACAGGAAGCGCTGCTCCGCCGAGCGCAGGATCTTCATGCTCGCCAGCGCCTGTTCCATTTCCTCGACGCTGACCTTCTCGCGCTCGGCCATGCGGCGCACCGCCTCGTCGTGGTTTTCCCGCCACCACACCACCGCCCGGTCCCAGGCGCGCACCAGGGCTTCCGCCTGCGCCTCGCGGCCGGTCAGCCAGTGGGGGTCGATGGCCACCACGTCCACCACCTCCCCCGGCACGTCGGCGGAGGAGAAGATGGTGCGCAGGCGGCCGCTGCGGGCGAGGTCCAGCGCCGCCGGCGGATAACTGACCACCGCGTCGATGCGGCCGTCGCTCACCGCCTTGAGCATGTCGCGCTGCCGCAGCGGCACCACCGTCACGTCGGCCAGGCTGAGCCCGGCCGTTTCCAGCGCCCGCGACAGCAGGAAGGTGGTGGCCGAGTCGGGCTCCACCGCCACGCGCCGGCCGCGCAGGTCGCCGGGCACCTTGATCGGCGGCACCGCCATCACCACGTCGGCGCCGTCGGAATAGTCGGCGGCCAGCACCACCCGCGGGCAGCGGGGGCCGCGGTCGCAGGCCTGCAGCACTTCGGTCAGGGTGACGGTCATGGCGTCGGCCTTGCCGCCTTCGAAGGCGGCGCGGACGCTGCCGAGGTCCGGCCGTTCCACGAACTCCACCGTCAGGCCCTCTTCCTCCAGGAAGCCGAGGTCGCGGGCGAGGTAGAGGAATTCGTACCCGGGCCAGGGGTTGATGGCCAGCCGCAGGGTGGCGGAGTCGTCGTCGCGGCAGGCCACGACCGCCAGTGCCGTCAGCGCCGCCACGGCGACGGCTGCTGCCAGTCTGCCAATGCCGCCGCGCAACCGCGCGTGCCCCTGCATGATCGTCCCCCGCCTGCCGACGCCTCTCCCCTTAAACCATAGGCACGGCGCGGACACCCGGAAAGCACTTTTTACCTCAAAAGTTCAGGATGAACGTCGGGTCATGAAGGGGTTGGGCGGCGGCGGGGCCGCCCGCCCCTCCTGGCCTGCCGCCGTTACAGACGCTCCAGACCGCACCAGCGGGCGATGAACAGGGCCAGCACCTTGGTCACCGTGTGCAGGCTGTCCAGGCTGACGCTTTCGTCGATGCCGTGGATGCGCGTCGCCTCCGGCCCGTAGCAGGTGGCGGGGGTGTCGCCATAGAGGATGAAGAAGCGGGCGTCGGTGGTGGCGGTGGAGGCCAGATGCTCGATGGTGCTGCCGGTGATTTCCTGGTGGATGGCCGACAGCGACTTCATCATCGGCCAGTCGAGGTCCATCACCGCCCCTTCGGCATGGAAGCCGCCGTAGGAGACGGTGGCGGTGATGCCGTTGGGGGTGCCGGCATGGATGGCGTCTTCCACCTCGCGCTTCACCTCCTCCAGCGGCTTGCCGGGGAAGAAGCCGACCCGCAGGTCGAAACGGGCGACGGCCGGCACCGACGACGTCCAGTCGCCGCCGCTGATCTTGCCGACGTTGAAGTTGATGGGGTGGCGGTGGCCCTCATAGCAGGCATGGCGGCAGTCGGCGCCGTTCCAGGCTTCCTCCAAGCGCTTGAGGCTCTGGACGATGGGGAACAGGGCCTCGATGGCGTTGCTGCCGGCGGAGGTGTCGAGCACATGGGCCGGCGTCCCCTGCAGGTCCACCGTGAACCACATGACGCCCAGCTGCGCCGTCATCAGGGAGTGGTTGAAGGGCTCCGGGATGATGGCGGCATCGGCGCGATAGCCGCGATGCAGGCAGGCGAGCGCGCCGTTGCCGGTGCATTCTTCCTCGATCACGCTCTGCAGGTAGACCGGCGCCGCCGGCCGGAAGCCGAGCCGCGCCAGCGCCTTCATGGCCGCCACATAGGCGACGATGCCGGCCTTCATGTCGCCGCCGCCGCGGCCATACAGGCGGCCGTCGCGCACCACCGGCGAGAACGGCGGATCGGTCCACTGGCTTTCATCGCCCGGCGGCACCACGTCGATATGGCCGTTGAGGATCAGGCTGCGCCCCCGGACCGGGCCCTTGGGGCGGCTGATGCCGACCACGTTCTCCCGCCCGGAATAATCCACCAGCGGCGGCGAGAAGCCGGGCAGGTGGGAGATGGCGGCGAGGTCCACCTCGAAGCGATCCACCTCCAGCCCCATGGTGCCAAAGACGCCGGCCATGATGTCCTGCGCCCCCTGCTCCTGCCCCAGCATGGAGGGCTCGCGCACGAGGTCGGCCAGCAGGTCCACAGCGTCCGCCTGTTCGGCGGCGACGGCTTCGAGAATGGCGGCATCGGTGGGGGTGGCGGTGGAGGTGTCGGGGGCCATGGTCACACGATCCTGTCTGGGGAGAGGGTGGTTTCGGTGATGCCGCGGGCGGCGATATGCTCCGGCACCGGCTTGCCCTGGGCCAGCGCCGAGGCCAGCTCGCCCATGGCGGCGCAGGTCTGGATGCCGTAGCCGCCCTGCCCGGCCAGCCAGAAGAAGCCGGGCTCGCCAGCACGGGCACCCACCACCGGCACGCCGTCGGCGACGAAGCTGCGCAGGCCGGCCCACTTGTGGTCCACCGCCCGCACGTCGAGGTCGAGCGCCCCCATCAGCCGGTCGATGGCGATGGCGACGTCCAGTTCCTCCGGCTGCACGTCGTGGGCCGGCACCGGGGTGGCGTCGGCCGGGCTGACCAGCAGTTTGCCGGCGTCGGGCTTGGCGTAGAAGGTTTCCTCGGCGTCGAGCACCATGGGCCAGCGGTCCGGGCTCATGCCCGCCGGCACCGACACCAGGCAGGCGGTGCGGCGCTTGGGCTGCAGGCCGATGGGGCGGACGCCGGCGAGGCTTCCCACCTCGTCGGCCCAGGCACCGGCGGCGTTGATGACCACCGGCGCGGCGAAGCTGTCGCCGGCGCGGGTGGTGACGGTCCAGCCGCTGTCGCTGCGGGTGACCGCCTCCACCTCCGCCCGCGTCACGATCTCGCCGCCGTGGCGCTTCAGCAGGCGCAGGAAGCCCTGGTGCAGGGCGTGGACGTCCATGTCCTTGGCGCCCGTTTCCAGCATGGCCGCCTTCACCTGGTCGCGGCGCAGCAGCGGCAGCAGGGCGCAGGCCTCCTCGGGCGTGATCTCCGTCAGCGGCGCCCCGGCGGCGCGGCCTTCCTCGGCGGCTCGGGCGAGCGCCGCTTCCTGTCCCTCCGGCGCGAAGAACAGCACGCCGCGGTCGGTCAGCACCGGCGCCTCCGTCAGTCCCTCCGGCGGGTTTTCGAAGAACGGCCGGCTGGCGATGGACAGGGCCCGGATGGCGCGCGGGCCGTAGTTTTCCGTGAACAGGGCGGCGGAGCGGCCGGTGGAGTGGTAGCCCGGCTGCGCCTCGCGCTCCAGCACCGCCACCCGGCGGCCGTCGCGGGCGAGGAAATAGGCGGCGGAGGCACCGGCAATGCCGCCGCCGATGATGACGAAATCAAACAGCCGGGTGTCGCTCATGGTGGTCCTGTTCACTGTCCTGGGTCGGTCGGTCGCCGTGGCCGCCGGGCGGGCCATCAGAACGCTACGAGATCAGCCCCCTTGAGGTCGAGCATCGTTCTGGCTTCGGCGGGGGAGGCCACTTGCAGGCCGAGGCTTTCCAGGATGCCGCGCACATGGCTCACCTGCTCGGCGTTGGAGACCGCCAGCCGCCCCGGCCCCATGGTCAGGCTGTCCTCCAGCCCGACGCGGACGTTGCCGCCCATCACCGCGCCCATGGCGGCAAGGCCCATCTGGTGGCGACCGCCGCCGAGCACGCTGAAGCGGTAATCGCCGCCGAACAGGCGGTCGGCCACCGACTTCATGTGGGTCAGGTTGTCGGGGTCGGCGCCGATGCCGCCCAGGATGCCGAAGATGAACTGGCAGAACAGCGGCGTCCTCACCAATCCCTTGTCGAGGAAATGGGCCAGGGTATAGAGGTGGCCGACGTCGTAGCACTCGAACTCGAACCGGGTGCCGCAGCCTTCGCCCAGGTCCTTCAGGATGCGTTCGATGTCGCCGAAGGTGTTGCGGAAGATGAAGTCCTTGGAGCCTTCGAGGAACGGCTTTTCCCAGGCGTGCTGCCAGTCGCTGTAGCGATCCGCCAGCGGGTGCAGGGCGAAGTTCATGCTGCCCATGTTGAGCGAGCACATCTCCGGCTTCGCCGTCAGCGCCGCCTGCATGCGGTCCTCCACCGTCATGCCCTGGCCGCCGCCGGTGGTGATGTTCACCACCGCGTCGGTCTGCTGCTTGATGCGCGGCAGGAAGCGCATGAACACGTCCGGGTCCGGCGACGGCCGCCCCGTCTCCGGGTCGCGGGCGTGCAGGTGCAGGATGGCCGCCCCCGCCTCCGCCGCCGCCACCGCCTGCTCGGCGATCTGGTCGGGGGTGACGGGCAGGTGCGGGCTCATGGTCGGCGTGTGGATGGAGCCGGTGACGGCGCAGGTGATGATGACCTTCTCCCGCCCGCGCTTCTGGCGGCGCGGCGGTGCGGGAGGGGGGGACGTTTCCAGGGCTGCCATGGGTGTCAGTACCTTCCCGCGATCTCGGTCTGAAGGGCGCGCAGGGCGTCGCGCAGGCGGTTGAGCATCTCGTCCACCTCCGCCGCCGTAATGGTGAGCGGCGGCGTGACCATGATGTGGTCGCCCTCCGCCCCGCCGCGGGTGCGGCGGAAGTAGACGATCAGGCCGCGCTCGTAAGCCAGGTCGACCAGCCGGTTGGCGGCGTTCAGGCCCGGCGGCAGCACGGCCAGCGTCTCCCGGTCGGCGACCAGTTCCAGGGCCTGCAACAGCCCCTTGCCGCGCACGTCGCCGATGAAGGGGAACTCGGCCATCAGCGCCGTCAGCCCCGCCATCTGTCGCTCGCCCATGGCGGCGGCATTGGCGCAGAGGTCGCGGTCGACGATTTCCCGCACCACCGCCCGCCCAGCGGCGCAGGCGATGGGATTGCCCGCATACGTATGACCGTGGGCGAAACCGCCGGCATCCAGCACCGGCCGCACCATGCGCCCCGGCGCGATCATGGCGCCGAGCGGCGCGTAGCCGGCGGCGAAGCCCTTGGACATGGCGACCAGATCGGGCGTGATGCCCCAGTGCTCGGCAGCCAGGAAGCGGCCAGTGCGGCCGACGCCGGTCATCACCTCGTCGTAGATCAGCAGCACGCCGTGGCGGTCGCAGATCTCGCGGATGCGCGGGTAATAGCTGTCGGGCGCCACCACCGCGCCGGTCGAGGCCCCGCCCACCGGCTCCATGATGAAGGCGAGTACCGTCTCCGGCCCCTGCCGGAGGATTTCCTGCTCCAGCAGATCGGCCATGCGGCGGCCGTAGGCGTCGGGGTCTTCGCCGCGCCCGTCGAGGTAGTGGCGCGGCGTGGCGATCTTCGGCATTGCCCGCATCATCGGGTCGAACGGCGCCGTCAGCGGCGTGTAGCCGGTGACCGCAAGCGCCCCGAGGGTGCAGCCGTGGTAGCTGGGGAAGCGGCTGATCACCTTGTAGCGGCTGCCCTGCCCCACCGCGATGGCCCACTGGCGGGCGAACTTGAGGCAGGTTTCCACCGCCTCCGACCCGCCGGAGACGAAGAACACCTTGTCGAGCCCGGCCGGCATCAGGCGGGCGATCTCCGCCGCCAGCCCCTCCGACGCCTCCGACTGGAACTGCAGGCGGTAGGCGAAGGTGCAGCGGTCCAGCTGCTCCTTCATGGCGGCGATGACGCGCGGGTTGGAGTGGCCGATGTTGCACACCATGGCGCCGGAGGCGGCATCCATGTAGGTCTTGCCGTCCTGGCCGTGCATCCAGATGCCTTCGGCGCGGTCGATGAACGGCCGCGTGCCGTGGGCCTGATAGAACAGATGGCTTTCCGCGGGGGCCGCGGGGTCGCGCGCAAGGGTGTCGGCGGCGCCGGTCATGGTTCGGGTGTCCTGGTTCAGTGGTGAACGCGGCCGGTTTCGTCGAGGATCACCGCATCCTCCGCCCGCAGGTGGAGCATGACGCGGTCGCCGTCGCGGAACGGGGCGCGGTCGATGGGGTTGATGACCTGCAGGCGCTGGCCGCCGGCCTCCACGAAGTAGCGGGCGTTGAGGCCCTGGTAATCGACGGTGGTGACCACGCCGGCGACGCTGTTCAGCGGCCCGCCGAGCGGTTCCGGCTCGCGGCCGAGGCTGATGCGCTCGGCCCGCACCACCACCTGCACCACCTCGCCGGGCCTGAAGCGGCCGCCGCTGGCGATGACGAGGCGCAGGTCGCCCTGGATGAGCGCGACCGTCACCAGCCCCGGCGCCACCGCCTCCACCCGCCCGGCGAGGAAGTTGGAGTTGCCGAGGAAGTCGGCGACGAAGTGGCTGGCGGGGCGGTTGTAAACCTCCTCCGGCGTGCCGACCTGCTCCATGCGGCCGTTGGACATGACCACCACCTTGTCGGACATGGCCAGCGCCTCGCCCTGGTCGTGGGTGACGAAGACGGTGGCGATGCCCAGCTCGCGCTGGATGCGCTTCAGTTCCAGCCGCATGTCCTCGCGCAGGTTGGCATCCAGCGCCGACAGCGGCTCGTCCAGCAGCAACACGTCGGGCTCCACCACGATGGCGCGGGCGAGGGCGATGCGCTGCTGCTGGCCGCCCGACAGCTGCGACGGGCTGCGGTCCTCCAGGTGCGGCAGGCGCACCATCTGCAGGGCACGGCGCACCTTCTCCCGCGCCTCCGCCTTCGCCACCTTGCGGTACTTGAGGCCGAAGGCGACGTTCTCCGCCACCGTCATGTGCGGGAACAGAGCGTAATTCTGGAACACCACGCCGAGGTTGCGCTTGTGGATCGGCACCTCGTTCACCCGCCGGCCCTTGATGGCAATCTCGCCGGCGGAAATGCTCTCAAGCCCGGCGATCATGCGCAGCGTCGTCGTCTTGCCGCAGCCGGAGGGGCCAAGCAGGGTGACGAAGCTGCCCTCGGGGATGTCGAGGGTCATGTCCGTGACGGCCTGGACGTTGCCGTAGTGCTTTTCCACGTCGGTCAGGCGGACGGCGATGTCGGTCATGGCAGGCGGGTCCTCTGGTGCGGCGGAAGGAGGGACGGCGGCGGCAGCGGCGCAGGGGGGGGGGAAGGACCGCCGCCGCCACCGTCCCGGTTCGGGCTCAGTAGCCCTTCTCGATGCGGCCGAACATCTTCGCCCACTCCTGTTCGTTGCCGTTCCAGTAGTCCGGCCTGGCGAAGGTCAGGTGGGCGAGCTGGCCGGTGGCGTCATAGGCCGGCAGCTTGGGGATCTTCTCGCCCAGGTCCACCTTTGTGGGGTCGAGCGACGGCGGGTAGTTCTGGCCTTCCGCCACGGCGATGGCGACCTCCGGCTCCAGCATGAAGTCGAGCAGTTCCTCGGTGGCCGCCATGGGGCTGCCCTTCAGCACCATCAGGCATTCCTGCCAGGCGAAGCCGTTCTTCGGGTCATGGTAGCCGATGTTGTGGCCCTGCTGCTGCAACGCCGCCACCCGGCCCGACCACGCCTCGGTGACATGGATCTCGCCGGAGGCCAGCAGGCTCATCAGCTCGGCGCCGGAGGTCCAGTATTTCAGGATGTTCTTGCGGTGGTCGCGCAGGGCCTGCCACACCGCGTCCATGTCCTGGATGTCGTTGGGGTCCTGGCCGGTGTACAGCGCGGCATACCAGATTCGGGTGCGCCAGTCGTTCCAGCCGCCGATCTTGTTCTTGTACTTTTCCGCCCACAGGATGCCGGCGCCCAATTCCTTCACCTCCTCGTCGGAGATGTGGTCGCGGTTGTAGGCGATACCGGTGGTGCCGTAGTCGTAGGGCACCGCCGACAGCGTGCCGCCGGTGACGCCGCGATAGGGCTCCATCAGCGCCGGCATGACCAGGGCGAGGTTCGGGATGTTGGCCTCGTTCAGCTCCACGGCGTAGCCGAGCCCGGCATAGCGGGCGTAATCGAACACGCCGGAGGCATGGAAGACGTTGAACTCGCCCTCGCGGCCGGCCTTGACGCGGGTCAGGAACTCGTCGCCGGAGGCGAAGGTACCCTCCACCACCTTGATGCCGGTCTTGCTTTCATAGGGATTGAAGGCGTGCTTGCGGAAGGCTTCCGACGTGACGCCGCCCCAGCCGTCGAACCGCACCGACTCCGGCTTGGCCGCCGCCTGGGCCAGGGCCTGGCGGCCGGCCAGGGTGAGGCCACCGCCGACCACGCCGGCGGCGATGCCGGCGATGCCCAGCAGGCCGAAGAAGCCGCGGCGGGAGAGATCGCCGTTGCGATAGCGCTCAAGAAGCCTTTGGTACCGGATGCTGTCGTCCATGATGAAGCCTCTTCTGTCCTGTTCGGGTGGTTTGTTTTTTTGAGTAGGCGGGTCAGGTCCGGCCGCCCCTGGCGAAGCGGCGGGCGAGGAAGCCGGCGATCAGCGGCAGGGAGACGGTCAGCACGATCATCACCGTGCCGAGGGCGTTGATCTCCGGGCTGATGGAATTGCGCAGCATGGCGAAGATCTGGGTGGGCACGGTCTCGGTGCCGCCCGACTTCCAGAACAGCGTCGCCGTCACGTCGTCGAAGCTGATGGTGAAGGCGAACAGCATCCCGGCGAACACCGCCGGCATCAGCAGCGGCAGGGTGACGCGGAAGAAGGTCTCCCACGCATTGGCGCCGAGCGAGCGGGCGGCTTCCTCGTACACCGGCTTGATGCCGGTCAGCCGCGCCTGGACCACCAGCACCACGAAGGGCAGCGTGATCAGCACATGGCCCATCAGCAGCAGCGCGAAGCTGCGGGGAATGGACATCCAGCGCAGGAACAGCAGCAGGGCGACGCCCAGCACCACCTCCGGCACCAGGATCGGGGTGATCAGCAGGGTGTTGATGAGCCCCTTGCCGGGGAAGTCGTAGCGGACCATGGCAAGGCTGGCGGCAATGCCGATGGCCGTCGAGATGATGGCCGTCAGCGCCCCCAGCAGCAGCGAGGTCTGGAAGGCGGAAACGATGGCATCGTTGGCCCACAGCGCCTCGAACCAGCGCAGGGAGAAGCCCTCCAGCGGAAAGGTGCCGAAGCGGCTGGAATTGAAGCTCAGCAGCACCACCACCACGATGGGCGCGAACATGAAGACATAGACCAGCACGGTCAGCAGGCGCAGGACGCTCCAGCCGGTCGGCCGCGGCAGACGGAACCGGCGGCGGCGGGCGGGCGCCTGCACGGTGGACGCGGCGGCGGCCGGCGCTGCGGGGGAAGCGGCGGTGGTCGTCTGCATCATCCGAAGCTCTTCGACAGCTGGTTGAGGCCCATGAGGCGGCCGTAGAGGGTGACCACGGTGCCCAGCACCACCAGCAGCACGATGGAGAGCGCCGCCCCCAGCGGCCAGTTCAGCTGGATGATGATCGCCTCGAAGATCAGGTTGGCGAACATGGCGTTGGTCGGCCCGCCCAGGATCAGCGGCGTGATGTAGGTGCCGGCCGCCAGCACGAAGCACAGCAGGCTTCCCGCCGCCAGACCCGGCAGCGACAGCGGCAGCGTCACCTTCAGGAAGGCCCCGAAGGGCGTGGCGCCCAGGGTGCGGGCGGCGGAGACCAGATTGCCGTCGATGCCCACCACGCTGACGTAGACGTTCAGGATCATGAACGGCAGCAGGTAGTGGACGAGGCCGAGGATCACCGTCGCCTCGTTATACAGCAGTTGCAGCGGCGTATCGGTCAGCCCGGCCCACTGCAGCAGCGCGTTCACCGCCCCGCTGGTGCCGAGAATATTGATCCACGACAGGGTGCGGATGATGTAGCTGATCCAGAACGGCAGCATCAGCAGCATCAGCAGCAGGCCCTTGTTCTTCATGCGCGTGTTGGCGATGAAGTAGGCCGGCACATAGCCGACGACGGCGCAAACGACCGTCGTCATCAGGGCGATGCGCACCGTGTAGACCAGGATGTCGTGGTAAAAGACGTCCGACAGCACTTCCGCCCAGTTGTCCAGGTGGAAGCCGCCGACATCGGCGCCGGTGGCCGTCCGCAGCCAGAAACTGTAGACGACGATGAAGCACAGCGGCGCCAGCAGCAGGAAGCCCAGCGTCCCCAGCGCGGGGGACAGCAGAAGCCACGGGCGCGCCTTGGTTTCGGCAAGGCTGCTCACGGAATGAAGATCCCTGTTCCCTGTTCGGTCGATGGCGGCTTGGGCGCCGCAGGCGGCTTCTGGCGGCCGCCTCTGAGGATGGGGAAAGTCTAACCAGCGGCGTCGACATTTAGGAAATAGATAGTCACAATCCCCGGCATAGCGTTCGGGAATGTGGCGGAGGCGATGGCATGGGGGATGGCAGCGGGCGCGGCCTGGACGACCTGAGCGACGCCAGCGACGGCGCCGACGCCCTCGACCGGCTGGCGGCGCTGGAACGCTTCACCCGCCAGCTGGACTGGAACCTGCTGCGCACCTTCATGATGATCGTGCAGGAAGGCGGCATCACCCGCGCCGCCGACCGCATGCTGCTGGCCCAGCCCACCGTCTCCAACCGCCTGAAGCGGCTGGAACGGCAGCTGGGCCGCCGGCTGGTGGAGCGCGGCGCCGGCACCTTCCGCGTTACCGCCCATGGTGACCTGCTGTACCGCGAGTGCGTGGAGATCTACGGCAACATCTCGCGCCTGAACGTGCTGCTGCGCGACATCCGCGAGGAGATTTCCGGCCACGTCTCCATCGTCATGGCCAGCCACGTGCAGACGCCGCTGCTGGACGACGTGCTAGCGGAGTTCCACCAGCGCCACCCGCTGGTCACCTTCTCCATCGACGTCACCACCTCCACCGACGTCACCCAGCAGGTGCAGCACAAGACCGCCAGCTGCGGCGTCTGCCTCGTGTATGACCGGGTGCCGGGGCTGCGGTACGAAGTGCTTTTCCGCGAGCACTTCCAGTTCTTCTGCGGCCGCCGCAACCCGCTGTTCGGCCGCACCGACCTGACCATCGCCGATCTGCGCGACCAGCCGCTGGTCAGCTTCAAGACCGATCAGTTGTCGGGCGTGCTGCGCCCGGTGGCCCTGCTGCGCACGCAGGAGCGCATCGAGGGCCGGGTGGTCGGCACCACCTCGAACCTGGAGGAGGTGCGGCGGATGATCCTCGCCGGCCTCGGCATCGGGCCCATGCCCATGCACGTGGTGGAGGCCGACGTCCGCGACGGCCGCCTGTGGCCGCTGCCGCCTTACGACTCGCCGCCGGCGGTGGACGTCTATCTGATCACCAACCCTGCCGCCCACCTCAACCGCGCCGAAGCGGCCTTCGTGGAGGCGCTGCGGGAGAAGGTGGCCGCCACGCCGGCCCGCGAACGCATCTACCCCTACCCCATGCCCGGCCGGCCCCGCGACACGGCGGCACCGGACGTACCGTGACCGGTCCGGGCAAGGGAAGAAGGCGGCAGCCGCCAGGGCTACCGCCTTCCCCTCACGCGCGCTCGTTCCCGGAGTGCTACGCCGTCACCTCCACGACCCGTCGCCGCCACCGATGCCCGTCACGGTGGAGATGGCAGCCGCATGGTAGTGGCCGAGCAGGTTCCAGTCGTCATCGAAGAAGTTGACGTTGAAGTAGATCGGAGTGGAGTTGAACTGGAAAGTCGTAGTGGCCTTGTACAGGCGTTCGATGTCGTCCGTATAGACATCACCGAAATTGGCCCCGCCGCCCGGAAAACTGATCCCGAAGGCGCGACCCTGAAACTGCTTGCCGCCGTCGATGGCAACCTGAATCTGCAGATAGAAGACCATGCTCCACAGGTTGCCGTTGGCTGCATGCCTCTTGGACAGCTTGCGCATCGTCTCCACCGCGGCCTCCAGCTTTTCGTCCGGAATCTTGCCCTGGAGGTACGACACCATGTCGTGCGCCAGGACTTCCTTGGTGGTCACCAGCTTGTCGAACATGCAAATCTCCCCTTGCTGGCCGGTTTCCCCAACCGGCCTGTTCACGTTATGCGCGCATATGTCGGATCTGCCCTTGCAGACGAGACGGCGGATGATCCTCGCCGGCCTCGGCATAAGGGCCATGCCCATGCGTCCCCTCACGCGCCCCGTCCTCGGGGCGCTCCGCCGTCAGCTCCACGACCCGGTGCCGCCACCGATGCCCGTCACGGTGGAGATAGCACCCGCCTGGTAGTGGCCGAGCAGGTACGAATTGCGATCGAAGAAGTTGACGTTGAAGTACGTGTAGGTGGAGTTGACCTGGAAGCTCACGGTATCGCGGTACAGGCGGTCGATGTCGTCCGTGTAGACGTCACCGAAATTGGCCCCGCCGCCCGGCAGAGCGGCACCACCGGCATTGCCGTTAAAGGTCTTGCCGCCGGTGATGGAGACCTGGACCTTCAGATAGAAGATCAGGCTCGCCACGTTGCCGGTCGCCGGATACTTGTTGGTCAGCGCGAGCAACCTCTCCACCGCAGCCTGCAGCTTGTCGTCCGGAAGCTTGCCCTGGAGGTGCGACACCATGTCGTGCGCCAGGATCTCCTTGGTGGTCACCAGCTTATTGAACATGCAAAATCTCCCCTTGCTGGCCGGTTTCCCCAACCGGCCCGTTCACGTTAGACGCGCATAAATCTCTTCATGCACGCCATGGAGATAGTTGCACCACTCGCCCTCACGCACAATAGGGTTGTTTTCCGTCCGGATCTGACGCCACAGGCGAAATAGCCAGTCTTGGGTTGAACAGCCCGCCGGAAAAGCGCCGTCTGGCTGCCGTTGACAGCGGGGACACCTGCTGCTCCTGCGTGCTCTCGGCGCGAGAAGTCCACCGCGCTTCCCCGCCATTTTCGCGTAACGGGCCTTTCCTCCCGGACCTGAAGGCGTACTATGTCAGTCGGATGATCGGCGGCTGCCGGCTCCGGGGGATCATGCATGGGGAGGATGAGCCGATGGCGGACGAGTATCTGAAGCAATGGCAGGGGGCCAAGGCGGCGTTCGAGCGGGCCACGGGCAAGAAGAAGCCGAGCGGCAAGTTCCTCGGCATCTTCAGCCGCAGCGGCATGGCCGACGCCTGCCGGGGACTCGACAAGGCCGCCGACGGCGATGCCGCCACCATGGAAAAGGCCCTCGCCGCCTTCAAGAAGACTGCCACGGCCTACGAGAAGGAACTGGTGGCCGCCGAAAAGGCCGACAGCAACGCCGACTACAAGAAGGAAGTCCAGAAGCTGGTCGGCGAGATGGACACCATCGAGACCCTGTTCCGCTCGGCGCTGGAGGAAAAGCTTCCGGTCAACATCCGCCTGCCCAACGCCATCAGCCGCAGCGACAACGTGTTCGGGCGGGTGAAGTCCAAGCAGGTGGAGCTGAAGCCGGTAAGCTTCACCGTCGGCTTCGCCGAAACCTCCGTCCGCCTGGCGAAGATGGTGGAGGACGAGATCGACGGCCTGGTGCAGACGCTGATCACGCGCTGCAGCAACAAGATCCGCGACCTGGAGGAGGAACTGGCGACTTACGTCGACTCCACCGCGCCCAAGGCGGTGGCGGCGAAGGACAAGGACAAGGCCGTCCAGGCCATGATGAAGGAATGCACCAACATCATCGCCCGCTATCGGGTGGACGTGGATGCCATGGTGGATTCCATCTGCAAGGACTGGTTCACCAAGTTCAAGATCGCCTCCGACTACAAGAAGGGCTTCGCCTTCACGGTGGTGAAGGGGGTGGTGGGCATCACCCTGTCGGTGACGGCGACGGTGCTGACCGGCGGCGCCGCGCTGGCGGTGATCCTTCCCGCCATCGCCACCAACGGCAAGACGCTGGTGACCATGCTGTCCGCCACCTACAAGTACGCCCGCGACATCGCCACCACCGAGGAAAAGCTCATCGAGGCCAACAAGGAGGTGGTGGAGATGTACGAAACCGCCACCCGCGCCAAGGTGGAATGGACCGAGTTCCAGTCCTTCCTGGGGGCGCCGTGGGTCAACGGCATCCAGGACCTGTCCAAGACCACCGACGAATACACCAAGAAGTGCGTCGACTACGAAAAGAAGGTCCTGCCGCAGATCCGCACCAAGTTCCGCGAGCTGGAAAAGCAGATCGGTCAGGTGGCCGACATCGACGCGGCGCTGGCCCGCAAGCTGTCGGCGGCCTATGACGAGGCTTTCGAGGCCGTCGCCAACGAGAACAAGGTGATGGAAAAGCGCATGGACCTGCGCATCAAGGCGCGCAGCGACGTGGAGGTTCTGACGGCGACGCGGCCGGGGGTCATCAAGCTCTACAAGATCATCGACGGTGGCAGCAACATTGCCTCCGCCGGATCGGCGGTGAAGAATCTGGTCTCCATCGTCACCGCCCTGATCTGACCCGCCGCCGGCAGGATGACGCCGCCCGCCGGAAGTGGTAGGACAGACTGGCCAAGCCAGGGGCTTCCGCCATGATCAGCCGTGTCCTCATCCTTGCGGCCACCGCCGCCCTTGCCCTGCTGTCGGGGCTGGCGGCGGGGGTCCGGCCGGCCGATGCCGCCGACGTGCGCATCGGCACCCTCGCCATCCGCGGGCCGGAGGCGACGGTGGCGGCGTGGACGCCCACCGTCCAGGCCCTGGCCGCCGCCCTGCCCGACCATCAGCTGGTGCTGGTGCCGCTGGACCTGGAGGCGATGCGGCGGGCGGTGATGAATGACGAGGTCGACTTCATCATCACCAACCCCGGCCATTACGTGGAGCTGGAGGCGGCCCATGCCGTCACCCGCCTCGCCACCCTGGAGACCACCGACCACGGCACGCCGCGGGCCGCCATCGGCTCGGTCATCTTCACCCGCGCCGACCGCGACGACCTGCAGACCCTGTCGGACCTCAAGGGCTCCGTCTTCACCGCCGTGGAGCGGCACGCCTTCGGCGGCTTCCAGGTGGCATGGCGGGAGTTGCAGGCGGCCGGCATCGACCCCTTCAGCGACTTCAAGGACCTGCGCTTCACCGGCTTCCCGCTCGACCAGCTGGTCTATGACGTGCGCGACGGCCGCACCGATGCCGCCGCCGTCCGCGCCTGCCTGCTGGAGGAAATGGCCGCCGAGGGACGCATCGCCCTGGCCGACTTCCACATCCTGAACCCGATGCCGGCCGACGACTTCCCCTGCCTGCTGTCGACCCGCCTCTACCCCGACTGGCCGTTCGCCAAGCTGCGCCACACCGACCGCGCCCTGGCCAAGCAGCTGGCGGTGGCGCTGCTCAGCCTCGGCACCACCGAACCCCTGCCGCGCGGCGCCACCCAATGGACGGTGCCGCTCAGCTACCAGCCGGTCTACGATCTCTACGCCGACCTGCGCATCGGCCCCTTCGCCCTGGAACCCGGCGAGGTGATGGCGGAAATGCTGCGCCGGTACTGGGAGTGGCCGGCCCTGGCGGGGGCGCTGCTGCTGCTGGCCGGCCTGTTCCACCTGCGCACCGAGCGGCTGGTGGCGCGGCGCACCGCCGAACTGCACCGCGAGATGGACGAACGCCGCAAGGCGCAGGAGGAATCGCAGTTGCGGCTGGCCGAACTGGCGCATGTTTCCCGCCAGTCGACCATGGGGGAACTGGCGTCCGGCCTCGCGCACGAGATCAACCAGCCGCTGGCCGCCATCACCAACTACGCCAATGGCTGCATCCGCCGGCTGGAACAGGGGCGCGGTGACGGTACCGGGGGCAACGGCGGCGGCACCGACGAGATCCTGACCGCCATCCGCAACATCGTCGCCCAGGCCCAGCGGGCCGCCGGCATCATCCAGAACATCCGCAGCTTCCTCCGCAAGGGAGAGGACGCGCGCCAGCCGCTCGACGTCAACCAGGTGCTGCGCAATGCCGCCGACCTGCTGGCGGTGGAATGCCGCCACGGTCAGACCCAGGTGCAGCTGACCCTCGGCGCCGACCTGCCGACCGTCAACGCCGACCGCATCCAGCTGGAGCAGGTGGTGGTCAACCTGATGCGCAACGCCGTCGAGGCCATGCAGGCGGTGCCGCCGGCGGAACGGCGGCTGGTGCTGCGCAGCGCCCTGGATCGCGAGGCGGCGGCGGTGCTGGTGGCGGTGCACGACAGCGGCCCCGGCCTTTCCGCCGACGGCCGCGACCACCTGTTCGAGCCCTTCTTCACCACCAAGCCCAACGGCATGGGCCTCGGCCTGCCCATCAGCCAGAGCATCATCGAAAGCCACGGCGGCTGGCTGACGGTGGAGAACGAGCCGAGCGGCGTCGGCACCGTGGTCGCCTTCGCCCTGCCGGTGACGGAGCCCCCTACAGCGCCCGCGGCGCCTGATCGATGACGCCGTACCAGCCGAGCCCGCGGTAGGTCTCGTAGCCGGGGGTGACGGCGAAGCCGACCATGCGCCCGGCCTCGTTGACATAGGCGCCGCTGGCCTTGCCGCCGCACACCAGGGGATAGGTCTCGGTGAGCACGCCGGCGCCGTCGCTGCTGGCGATGATGCGGTGGCGGCTGTCGAGCAGCAGCACGCGGGTGCGGGCGCGCTCCTCGTCGGTGAAGCGCAGGCCGCGGACGATGGCGTCGGCCTGCTGTTCCCAGTCGAAGAAGATGCCGAGCACGCCGGTCACCGGCCCGCGCGCCTCGCCGTCGCGGCGGACGGCGGTGGCGTAGGCGCCGCCGTCGCGGGTGGCCATGGCATCGCGGAACCACGCCTCGCCGGCCACCGAAGCGCCGACGGCGCCGGGGTAGCGATCCGGCCGCCCGTTGGCGATCACCCGCCCGTCGCGGTCCACCACCCACAGGTCGAGGTAGACCGTATAGCTGTCGAGAATGACGCCGAGGCGGCGGGAGGCATGGCGGCAGCGCTCCGGCGTCGGATCGGCGCAGGCCTCCACCACGGCGCTGTCGGTCGCCCACCAGCGCACGTCGCACGACCGCTCGTACAGGTTCCGGTCGATCAGTTCGATGGCGTAGCCGGCCAGATCGGTGAGGCGGGAGCCGCGCACCCGCTGCGCCGTCTCCTGCAGGTCGATCACCTCCTGCCGGAACAGTTCGCGCAGTTCATCGGCGATGACGGTGACCCGGCCGGAGATTTCCTTCACCTCGTTGGCGACGACGGCGAACCCTCGCCCGGCCTCGCCGGCGCGGGAGGCCTCGATCAGGGCGTTCAGAGCCAGGATGTTGGTGGCCTTGGTGACCTTCTGGATCTCGTCGACCTTCACGGTCGCCAGCGTGCTTATTTTTGTCGCAAGCGTCAGAATGCGTTCCGGCATGCGCCCCCTCCCCAGTGGACGACTTCCCCCAGGCGGTGACACTAGCATGACGTGAACAAATCTTAAGCGGCAGCAGCGGGTGCCTATACTTCAGGCATAACCGGCCGATGCGCCGGTATGATATCCGTGTGCGGGAAGTCGTCGCCCTTGAACAGCAGCGGCAGCGCCCGGTCCCGCGCCAGCGCGTAGGAAAAGCAGTCGCCGTAGTTCAGCCGCGCCGGATGCCCCGATCCCCGGCCATAGCGGCGGTACGCCTCCCGGGCGAGGCGGGCCTGGGCGGCGGTGACGGGGGCAATCCTGATCGCCGCCCGCATCAGCAGCCGATCCACCATGGCACTGTAGGCAGGGTCCCGCAGCTTGTCGATCACCAGCCCGAGTTCCACGTAGGATGCTGCCGACATGATGCGGAGGGTCGCCTGCTGCAGCGTGCGCATCAGGTCGACGGCATCCTCTTCACCCTGAAGAATGGCCACCAAGGCAGAGGTGTCGATGATCACCGCGGCAGGCCGTCCCTGTCGTAGAGGTCGTCGGTATCGAGACGGCGATCCCCAAGGTGCCTGGCGCAGTCCCGCGCCAGCACCATCAGTTCGTCGAGGCCGGCGGGCTCGCCCGCGCCTTCACGCTCACCCTCCCCCTCCACGCGCTGCCACTGCTCGTCGAGGGCATCCTCCACCACCTGGGAGATGCTCTTGCCCGTGCGCTCGGCGAGCTTGCGGGCGAGGTCTTCGGCGCGCTGGCTTCTCACGTACATGGGGGTCTCCGGGCGTTGCTTGCCTCTCCTGCACTTTACGCCTGCGGCGGGCGGGCGTCCACCTTGGCCGGGCGGTCGAGGCGGCCGGCGTGGACGCTGTGGACCTTGTCGCGTCCGGTGAGGAACACGGTGAAGTCGCGCCCGAACAGGGTGCGGATGGCCGGATCCCACACCTCCAGCCCGCCGGTGAAGGCGCCGAAGGCCGGCAGCAGCAGGCGGCGGGTATCGGTGATGAAGCAGGGCCGCGACAGCCGCTCGCCGCGCACCGTCACCGCCGCCTTGGGGTGCAGGTGGCCGGCGACCTCGCCGTCGGCGCGCGGGCCGGGGGTGGGCTCGTGGCGGAACACCAGCGGGCCGAGGCGTTCTTCCGCCGCCGCCCGGCCGCCCAGGTGCAGCGGCGCCACCGGGTCGTGGTTGCCGGTGATCCACACCCAGTCGGTGGCGGCCGTCAGCTTGCGCAGGCGGGCGGCATCGGTGTCGCTCAGGCGCTTGGCCGCCTCGGCATCGTGGAAGGCATCGCCCAGGGCGATGAGCCGCTTCGGCGCGTGGCGGCGCATCAGCATCTCCAGCAGGCCGAGCGTCTCCCGCGTGTCGTAGGGCGGCAGCAGGCCGGCGCCGCGCCGCGCCAGGGTCGCCGCCTTCTCCAGGTGCATGTCGGCGACCACCAGGGTGCGTTCCTTGGGCCACACCAGAGCGCCGGTGGGGTCCGGCAGCAGCATCACGCCCTTGACCAGCATCAGCCCACCGCCTCGGCGATCAGGTCCGCCGCCGCTTCGTCCAGAAGATCGTCCACAATGGCGCCCGCCATGCTTTCCTTCCCGATGTCCAGCAGCACCGGCACGGCCAGCGGCGAGACGCGCGCCAGCCGCCGGTGCTCGATGTTCCCCTGCGCCTTATAGAGCATGTCGGTCAGCCTGTGCAGGTCGATCAGGCCGCCTTCGGCATCGGCGCGGGTGGCGCGCAGCAGAACGTGATCGGGCTCGTACTTGCGCAGCACGTCGTAGATGAGGTCGGAGTTGAAGGTCACCTGCCGGCCCGACTTCTCCGCCCCCGCCACCCGCCGCTGCACCAAGCCGGCGATCACCGCCACCTGCCGGAAGGCGCGCTTCAGCATGGGGCTTTCGGCCATCCACTCCTCCAGGTCGTCGCCGAGGATGTCGTAGTCGAACAGGCGGTTCACATGGTCGGCGGCGCTGCCCACCGACCACACGGCGATGGCGTAGTCGTTGGCGATGAAGCCGAGCGGCTTGAGGCCCAGGCGCTGCATCCGCCGGGTCAGCAGCATGCCAAGGGTCTGGTGGGCGTTGCGGCCGGCGAGGCTGTAGGCCACCAGGAACTCCCGCCCCTGGCGCGGAAAGGTCTCGACCAGCACCGTGCCGGGGCGCGGCAGGGTGGAGCGGGCGTCCTGGATGTCGGCCCAGTCGCGCACCGCCGCCGGCAGCGCCGCCCGCCGCGCCGGATCGGCCAGGATCGCCACCACCCGGTCGGCGAGACGCTGCGAGATCGGCAGCCGCCCGCCCATGTAGGCCGGCACCTTGGGGTCGCTGCCGGGGGCGCGGGTGGCGATCACCGTCATCTCGCGCACGCCCTCGAACCGCAGGGTCTGGCCGGCGAAGATGAAGGTGTCGCCGGGCGACAGCCCCATGACGAAATACTCCTCCACCTCCCCCAGATAGGGCCCGCGCCCCAGCCGCACCTTCAGCGTCTCCGCCTCCACGATGGTGCCGACGTTCATGCGCCAGTCGCGCACGAAGCGGGGGTTGGCGACCTTCAGGCGGCCATCGGGCAGCGGCGCCAGACGGCGATACTGGTCGTAGGTCTTCAGGGCATAGCCGCCGTCCTTCACGAAGCGCACCACGGCATCGAAGGTATCGCGGTCGAGGTCGGCATAGGGCGCCGCCGTGCGCACCTCGGCGAACAGGGCGTCGGGATGGACGGCGCCGCCGCAGGCCACCCCCATCACATGCTGCGCCAGCACGTCGAGCGCCCCGACCCGCGGCGGCGGATCGTCCAGCTCGCCGGCCCGCATGGCATCGAGCGCCGCCTCGCACTCCAGGTACTCGAAGCGGTTGCCCGGCACCAGCAGGGCCCGGGACGGCGCCTCCAGCCGGTGGTTGGCGCGGCCGATGCGCTGGATCAGGCGGGCCGAGCCCTTGGGCGCCCCGATCTGGATGACCAGATCCACCGCCCCCCAGTCGATGCCGAGGTCGAGCGAACTGGTCGCCACCACCGCCCGCAGCTTGCCCGCCGCCATGGCCGCCTCCACCTTGCGGCGCTGCTCGGCGGCGAGGCTGCCGTGGTGCAGGGCGATGGGCAGCGCCTCGTCGTTCAGCTTCCACAGGGCCTGAAAGACGATCTCGCCCTGGGCGCGGGTGTTGACGAACACCAGGGTGGTGCGATGGGCGCGGATCTGCGCCATCACCTCCGGCATGGCGTGGTGGGCCATGTGGCCGGACCACGGCGGGTCCTTGGCGGCGTCGAGGATGCGCACGTCGGCCACCGCCCCGGCACTGCCGCGGATCACCACCGCATCGGGGGCCACATGCCGGGCCAGCGCCTCCGGCTGCGCCACCGTCGCCGACAGCCCCACCGCCCGCACGCCCGGCCGCAACGCCCGCAGCCGGGCGAGGCCCAGCGCCAGCTGGTCGCCGCGCTTGGTGCCGGCCAGGGCGTGCAGCTCGTCCACCACCACCGCCGCCAGCCCGCCGAACAGCGCCGCCGCATCGGGATAGGACAGCATGAGGGCGAGGCTTTCGGGCGTCGTCATCAGCAGGTTGGGCGGATGTCTGCGCTGCCGCGCCCGCTTGGCGGCGGGGGTGTCGCCGGTGCGGGTCTCGTGGCTGACCGGCAGCCCGGCCTCGGCGATGGGCTGTTCCAGGTTGCGGTGAACGTCCACCGCCAGCGCCTTCAGCGGCGAGATGTAGAGCGTGTGCAGGCCCTCGCGCGGCGCCCGCGTCAGGTCGGCGAGGCTCGGCAGGAAGCCGGCCAGCGTCTTGCCGCCGCCGGTGGGGGCGATCAGCAGGGCGCTGCGCCCGGCCGCCGCCGCCTCCAGCATGGCGCGCTGGTGGTCGCGCAGGGTCCAGCCACGGGCGGCGAACCAGCGGGCGAGCGGCGGCGGCAGAGGATCGGCAGGCGGCATCGGCGGCGGCGGATGGTGGTGATGCCTCTACCTAATGCCGAGGACGGGCGGCGGAAAGTGGCCCTGGCGCCGGAAAGGCGCGGCGGGCATCCTTGCCGGCAACCATAAGACCACGACCAGGGACGCCAGCCGCCATGACCGAGCTTCGCATCACCACCGTGCTCATCGGCACGCCGCGCCCCTTCGGGCCGCCGGGCCGCACCAGCACCATCGCCAGCCGCTACCCGGTCGCCGCGCCGGTGGCCGTCGGGCCGGAGGGGTTCGCCGGCGATCAGGTGGCTGACACCAAGAACCATGGCGATGCCGACAAGGCGGTCCACCACTACCCGCGCGACCATTACGCCACCTGGGTGGAGGATCTGCAGCCGGGGGCGCCGGCCATCCTCAACGTGGTCGGGGCGTTCGGCGAGAACCTGTCCACCACCGGCATCACCGAGGCCGACGTCTGCGTCGGCGACACCTACCGCATCGGCACCGCCCTGCTGCAGGTCAGCCAGGCCCGCCAGCCGTGCTGGAAGCTCAACGTCCGCTTCGACACCGCCGACATGGCCAGGCGCGTGCAGACCACCGGCCGCACCGGCTGGTACTACCGCGTGCTGGAGGCCGGCGAGATCGGCCCCGGCAGCCCCATGACCCTGGTGGATCGGCCGCAACCGGACTGGAGCCTCGCCCGCGTGCTGCACGTCCTCTACCACGACATGCTCAACCGCGAGGCGCTGGCCGCCATCGCCGATCTGCCGCAGCTGGCGGCCGGCTGGCGGCGGCTGGCGGCGCGGCGGCTGGAGACCATGGCGGTGGAGGACTGGTCGGAACGCCTCGGCAGCCGACAGCCGGCCTGACCTCCGGCCGGGTTGACCGCACGGCGGGCGCGGCCTAGGGTGCCCCGGCGACCACTGATGCGGGAGTATGGGATGCGTGCGCTCGGCCGGTTTCTGCTTGGTCTCCTCGCCGTCGTCGGCCTGCTGACCATCGGCATCGTCGGCCTGCTGTGGTGGGGGGTGGCGAGCCTCGACCTGCCGCGCACCATGACCGACGCCAAGCGGCCCGACAGCTTCGTCCTCACCGTCGACCTGCGGCGCCCCTTCCCCGAAGGCGAGGCGGCCGGCTTCGGCGGCTTCGGCGGCGGTGGCGGCGCGACCCTGGCGGCGACGGTGCGGGCCATCGACCACGCCGCCGGCGACCCCGCCGTCACCGCCCTGCTGGCCGAGGTGGGCGGCACCGGCGCCGGGCTCGCCCAGGCGCAGGAACTGCGCGCCGCCGTCGCCCGCTTCCGCGCCGCCGGCAAGCCGGCCTGGGTGTTCGGCGAAACCCTGAACGAGGGTGGCGACGTCCTCGACACCTACCTCGCCGCCGCCTTCGATCAGGTGATCATGCAGCCGTCGGGCGGCGTCGGTCCGCTCGGGTTCGCCAGCGAGGTGCCGTTCCTGCGCGGCCTGCTGGAAAACATCGGCGTGCAGCCGCAGGTCGACGCCCGCGAAGACCACAAGAACGCCTTCGACAGCGTCACCCGCCGCAGCATGAGCGACGCCCAGCGCGAGAGCCTGACCGCCCTGCTCGGCGGGTTCTGGGACCAGGTGCGGGGCGACATCGCCACCGACCGCGGCCTGACGCCCGACGCGGTGGAGAAGGCCGCCGTCGCCTCGCCGCTGCTGCCGGGCGAAGCGGTGGAGGCGGGGCTGGTGGACCGCCTCGCCTACCGCGACGAGACGGAAAACGCCCTGTTCGCCGACCGCGGCACGCGGGAGACGGTGAGCCTGGAGGATTATTCCCGCGGCCTGCCCGACCCCACCGCCGGCAACCGGCCGCAGGTCGCCCTCATCCACGCCACCGGTCAGGTGCTGCGCGGCGAGGCGGAAGACAGCGTGTTCGGCGGCGAAACCGCCATCCACTCCGACACCATGGCCCGCGCCATCCGCGACGCCGCCGACGATACCGCCACCCGCGCCCTCATCATCCGCATCGACAGCCCCGGCGGCTCCTACGTCGCCTCCGACACCATCTGGCGGGAGATCCGCCGGGTGCGCGAGAACGGCCTGCCGGTCATCGTCTCCATGGGCAACGTGGCGGCTTCCGGCGGTTACTTCATCGCCATGGCGGGCGACCACATCGTCGCCGAGCGCGGCACCGTCACCGGCTCCATCGGCGTCATCTCGGGCAAGTTCGTGCTGCAGGACATGTGGCAGAAGCTGGACGTGCAGTGGGATGCCGTCTCCGCCGGCGGCCCGGCCACCATGTTCAGCCCGCACCAGTCCTTCACCTGGGAGGAATGGCAGAAGTTCCAGCGCCACCTGGACTGGATCTACGACGACTTCGTCACCAAGGTCGCCGACTCCCGCGGCATGACCAAGGAACAGGTGCTGAAGGTCGCCGGCGGCCGCATCTGGACCGGCGTGGCGGCGGCCGAAGCCGGGCTGGTGGACGAGCTGGGCGGCCTGGATGCGGCGCTGGCCGAAGCCAAGCGGCGGGCCAACATCGCCACCGACCAGCCGGTGTCGCTGGTGCCCTTCCCGCGTCCGCGCTCGACCCTGGAGCAGCTGATGGCGCTGTTCGAAAGCGGCCCGCTGATCGGCAGCGACGCCCGCGCCCTGGCGCAGCTGGCGCGTATCGTCGGCGTGCTGGAGCCGGTGGCGGCGCGGCTGCAGGCGGCCGAAGGGGCAGCCGGCCACGGCGGCAGCCTCAGCACCCCCCTGCCCGCCTACACCGGCGACGGCCGCTGACGGCTCCGGCGGTGCCGGTCCCGCCGGCGGCGGGCCGGCGGCGGGATCAGCGCACCAGGCTGTCGAAGGGCAGGAAGTCGAGCACCATGCCCGGCTCGATGGCGGCGGCGTCCTCGGGCAGCGCCAGCAGGCCGTGACTGGTGACGACGCTGCGCAGGATGCCGGACCCCTCGCTGGGGAAGCGCTGCGCCACCGGCAGGCCGTCGTCGCCCGGCTCCAGCGAGGCGCGCAGCCACTCGCGGCGGCCCTCCCGCTTCTTGAAGGCGAAGCCGGCGCGCACCGGCAGCGGCTGCGGCATCACCTCGCGCAGGCCCATGCGCCGCAGGATCAGCGGCCGGGCGAACATCATGAAGGTGACGAACACGGCCACCGGATTACCCGGCAGGCCGATGAAGGCCGCCTCGCCGATGCGGCCGACGGCCAGCGGCCGGCCGGGGCGGATGGCGACGCGCCAGAACTCCAGCGAGCCCAGCTCCCTCAGCACCGCCTTGACGTGGTCTTCCTCGCCGGTGGAGACGCCGCCGGAGGTCAGCACCACGTCCGACCGCGCCGCCGCTTCGGCCAGTGCACTGCGGATGCGGCCGGGATCGTCGGGCAGGATGCCGAAATCCTCCACCACGCAGCCGAGGTCGCGCAGCAGGCCGATGAGGACGTAGCGGTTGCTGTCGTAGATGGCGCCCGGCGGCGCGTCGGCGCCGGGGTCACGCACCTCGTCGCCGGTGGAGAACACCGCCACCCGCACCGGCCGGTAGACCAGCGGCCGTGCCGTGCCGACGGAGGCGATGTAGCCCGCTTCCTGCGGCCGCAGGCGGGTGCCGGCGCCCAGGATGCACTGGCCGGCGACGATATCCTCGCCGGCCCGGCGCAGGTTCTGCCCGGCCTTGCGCACCGGCGGCAGCACGACGGCGCCGCCGTCCTCGCGGCAGGGTTCCTGCGGGATGATGGTGTCGGCGCCGGCCGGCACCGGCGCGCCAGTGAAGATGCGCGCCGCCTCCCCCCGCGCCAGCGGCCGCGGCGGCATCTGGCCGGCGGGGATGCGGAAGGCCACCGGCAGCCGCGTCTCCGCCTCCGCCGACAGGTCGGCGAAGTGGACCGCGTAACCGTCCACCGCCGAGTTGTCGTGCGGCGGCACGTTGCGGTCGGAGGTCACGTCTTCCGCCAGCACCCGGCCGTAGGCCTCGGTCAGCGCCACCCGCTCGGTCTCCGCCACCGGCGTCACCAGCGCCAGCAGGCGCGCCACCGCCTCGTCGGCGCGCAGCATGTCGGCGGAGGGGGCGAAGGCGTCGACGGAGGCGGGCGCGTCGGGGCGGCTCATGCGGCGGTCTCCTTGCGGCGCGGCAGGGCGAGGCGGTCGAGGATGAAGTCGGCCACCGCCTCCGGGGCATTGAGATCAAGCCGCGCCCGGTCCAGCCCCGGCAGATCCTCGTCGCTGGCGACGGCGACGATGGACGGATCGCCCGGCCACAGCGGCTCCTTGCCGACCGACGGGCGGTGAACCTCGATCTTGTCGTGGGGGTGGCGCTTGAAGCCCTCGATCAGCACCAGGTCCACCGCCGCCATGCGCGGCAGCAGTTCTTCCAGGGCCGGTTCCGCCTCGTCGCGCAGCTCATGCATCAGCGCCCAGCGGGCGCCGGAGGTGATGAGCACCTCCGTCGCGCCGGCCTCGCGGTGGCGGAAGCTGTCCTTGCCCGGCTGGTCGACGTCGAAGCGGTGGTGGGCGTGCTTGACGGTGGACACGCGGAAGCCGCGCGCCGTCAGCACCTGCACCAGGGCGATCATCAGGGTGGTCTTGCCGCTGTTGCTCCAGCCGGCGAGGCCGAAAATCTTCATGATGCGGTCTGTTCCTCAACACTGTCGGAGGCGGCGGCGACGGGCAGGCCGAGGCCCGCCACCCACGCCCACATGGCATCCGGCCGCGGCGCGATCTGGGTGCCGAGGCCGCCGGCGGCGGCCAGCCACGCCGGCAGGTAGCGGCGCGACACCAGCAGCATCACCGGGATGCCGCGGCTGACCGCCTCGAAAATCTCCGGCGCCAGCCCTTCGCCGTCGGCTTCGGCGCCGGCGAACTTGTTGGCGATCAGCAGGTCGACGCCGCTCTCCAGCACCGCCCGCAGGTGGGCCGAGGCATCGGCCAGCCCGCGCGGATCAAGGCAGCAGGAATCGGACCCCGAGCCCAGCCGCTGCGAGATGGCGAAGCGGGCCCCGCTGCCGACGTCCACCAGCTCCATCAGGTTCGGGCCGGCGGGGTTGCGGACGGTTTCCTGATACAGGCCGCCGATGCGGCAGTCGCCGGCGCGCGGCAGCAGGACGTCGCGGATGAAGGCGGCGAAGACGTCCTCGCCCTCGTCGCCGCGATCGTGCACCACCACGCCGATGCGGACCTGCTCGTCACTGTTCATGGCGTCGGCTCCTCACACCGGCAGGAGGTGGGCATAGGGAATGAACGACACCAGATCGCCGGGGGCAACGCCGGTGCAGTCCTCGCGCAGGTCGACCAGCCCGTCGCTCAGCACCAGCGACGACAGCACGTGCGGCTCCTGGCTGGGGTAGAGGCGTACCTGCGGGCCGGTGGCGGTGGCCTCCAGGCAGGCCCGCACGAACTGGCGGCGGCGGTGCTTCTTGGCGAAGCTGAAGGCGGCCGGCAGCGGGTAGGCGGGTGGGAACAGCGGCTCCGCCGTGGCCCCCGACAGCCGCAGGATCACCGGCCGCGCCACCATCATGAAGGTGGCGAGGGTGGAGACGGGGTAGCCCGGCAGGCCGACGAAGGCCGCCTTGCCGACGGTGCCGAGGGTGGTCGGCTTGCCCGGCTTCACCGCCATGCGCCAGACATGCACCTCGCCCAGCGCCCGCACCGCCGCCACCACATGATCCTCGCCGCCCACCGACACGCCGCCGGAGGTGACGACAAGGTGCTGGCTGTCGCCGGCTGCCCGCAGGGCCGCCTCGGTGGCGGCACGGTCGTCGGGCAGGTGGCCGAGGTCGGACGGGGCGACGCCGAGGGTTTCGAGCGCCGCCAGCAGGCCGTAGCGGTTGCTGGCGTAGATCTGCGCCGGGCCGAGCGGCCGGCCGGGCTCCACCACCTCGTCACCGGTGCCGAGCACGCCCACCTTCAGGCGCTCGAACACGGTCAGGGTGGCGCAGCCGGCGGCGGCGGCCATGGCGATGTCCTGCGGCCGCAGGCGGCGGCCGGGCTCCAGCACCACCGCGCCATCGGCGAAATCCTCCCCCACCCGGCGGACGAAGTTGCCCGCCGCGATGCCGGCCGGCACCGTCACGCGGTCGCCGTCGAGGCTGCAGTCCTCCTGCATCACCACCGCATCGGCCCCCGGCGGCAGCGGCGCGCCGGTGAAGATGCGGGCGGCGGTGCGCGGCGCCAGCGGCGCCCCCGGCTCCTCGCCGGCGGCATGGCGGCCGATGACCGGCAGGGTGGTGGGACCGTCCACCGCCAGATCGGCGGCGCGCAGGCAGTAGCCGTCCATGGCGGCGTTGTCGAAGCGCGGATTGGCCGTCACCGCCCGCACCGGCGCCGCCAGCACGCGGCCGAGCGCCCGGGCCAGCGGCACGGTCTCGGTGCCGACCACCGGGAACAGCCGCTCGGCCAGCATCGCCAGCGCGTCGTCAAGGCGCAGGAGCTGGTCCGGCGCCTTGAAGCAATCGTTGAGATCCTGCATCGGGAAGAACATCGCCATCTCGTTGATCGCGGAGGATACTCCACCGCCGCCTCCCACCACAACGCCGGAAAGGCCGCTGCCGGCGCCGGGGCTACCTCCTCCCGCCTGCGCCGTTCGCGCCGGCCGCCGCGCCGGATGCGCCTTTGCCGGGGCGCCGGCGGCAGCCGACCATGCCGCCGTTGCTGCGCCATTTCCAGGTGTCCCGCATGACCGCCCTGCCTTTCC